>DAHVPA010000024.1 GCA_027318525.1 Candidatus Cloacimonadota bacterium
AATGCAGCGCTTTTACCAATGATACTGCTACTGCAATAGATATGCTTGAAAAAGCTATCAGAATTGATGTCGATTATTGTGATAAATGCTATAATGATAAAGACTTTTTCTCCATTATAAAAGATATTGAATCCTTGTTTAGAAGGCTACTTAATGAGCAGTCGGATATGATTTCAAAATCCTTTCCTGCAAAAAAAGAAAAAGCAACAGAGCTTTTTAAAATCATTAGCATGGATATTCCTGAAATAGCTGAATCCAATCTCAAATTACGACAAAAATGTTATAGTTTGGAGTCTCACATCTATCGTATAAATACATTGATAAAACGCAATAGTTATAGAGATTTATTAGAAGCAAATGACAAGATTGAGCAACTGCCATCTCCCATATCTGATATTTGTATAGATGTTATTAGCGCTTTAAAAGGCAAAATAGAGTCTTTGGAAAATGACATAAGAACAATAGAACTTTCCAATAAAAATCTCCAATCAAAATGGATGGAAAAAAAACAAGCATGGTATAAAAAACTGAATGAAAGACTTGATGATATAGAAGTGGGTTGGAAAGTATTTGGGTGGATTGGCGGTTTTCTATTAGGGTTGACCACATGTACAATAAATTTTGTCAACACAGATGGTGTCGGGGATGAAGTTTCTAATAACTTTGGTATTTGGATAATCACTTGGGCTATATGTGGAGTTATTGCTTTTTGGGGATATTTTATCCATAAGAAGTTTATTAAGAGAGTGTATCCGTATAGTGATGAACCAACTAATAGAGATTCCTCCCATGAAGACAACTTATTAAAAAAATACTCAAACGCCATTGCACAGATAACAATATTACATAACAGTAAATAGTTCATCTAAAACTTTCTCATGCTATTAACACTATTTCAGTAATGCAAGAAAAACAGTCTGGATTCCTGCCTGCGCAGGAATGACGAGTAAAGATGCTGGCTAATAAATCACAAAAAAGAAAAGCACGCACCCGGGGGTGCGTGTTTTTCACGATTATACATCCTGTTCAGACAGGAAAAATCAGAGTTTGGAGCTTATCTGGCAGCAGCGGGGTAAGTCAGAGAGCAAGCTTGTGAAACCTTTATCCAATAGCCGCTGCCCGGCACCATTTGGGTCAAAGTATTGCTGCCACCGCCAGGGATGTAGCTTTGGGTGGCACTTTTCACTTCCTGCAGATAGGGAGCGATGGAGGCAAGGGCAGTTGCTGGTGCCAGAGCAGTTTCGGGAAAATAGCTGACCAGGTTCCAGCCGGGAACAAGGGCAAGCGGGCTCATGACAGGATTGATGGGCTGCCCGGTAATGCTCAGGGTGCAGGGGGAACTCACTTTCACCCAATAGCCGTGGGACATTTGCACACTGCTCATGGTGTTAAACCAAGTTCCCACTTCCGGTGAATAGGTGCCAAAGGCATCTTTCACCTGTACCAGGTTAGCGCTGATACCGGCAAAAACATCCGCCACGGCAAGGCTGGGAGGATTGACCCTCAGGCTGATTAGGTTCCAGCCGGCAGTCAGAGGTATGGTTTGTGTGTTATCACCCAATATGACATTGAGGGTGGTCTTCTGTCCGGAGGAAATCACCACATTGTTGAAGGTGCGGGTGGGGAAACCGGCAGCACTGACCTGAACGGTATAGGAACCGGGGTTGAGCATCCTGATGTAGTCGCCGTTGGCAGGGTCGGTGGTAGCTTTGCTGTTGGCATCATCCAGTCCCACAATCGTGATGGTGGCGCTGAGGGGGTTGCCATAGGCGTCTGTAACGATGCCCTGCAAGCCGTATAAGGCATTTTCCAGATAGCCCAGCATGGCATTGTAGTTGTAATTCCAATAGGATGGAAGTGTGCCGGCAGTAACCAGTTTGGTGGTGGAAAGCTCGATGGTGTTTTCCTTGCACTGTTTGTAATAATTCATCCAATCCTGTCTGCCTCCGACCACAATATACCAGGCAAAGCCATTGGTCAAGCCGGGAATACTGCCGCTGTAAAGGTCATCCATATAAGTGGGTGCAACGGCATGCACAGCATTGACATAAGCGGTGCCGACATTGGCAAACCAGTTGTTTTCCACATGCAGGGTCGCCATCCTATCCCAAGGGTAGTTAAAGACTTCCGCTCCGCCATGCAGGTTGGCGGATAGGACAAAATGATGCGCATTGGCAAGGTTCATCATATGGGTGGTCTCAATCTGGGTAACGGGATAAGGCAAGGGAGTTCCCTCCGGGTCAGGGAAATTGCGGTTGAGGTCTGTCCCATTGTAATTGTAACGCCGGGATGTGGATGTGCTGATGGTCGTGTCTGAAGTATAATAGGTGCCGTCAGGATTGGCATTGGGGTTAATCCAAATCTCCAGATTGTTGACCAGATTTTGGACTCTGGTATCTGTGGCGTAATTTGTCAGCAGATATTCAATCAAATCCAGCATCAGGATATAACCGACCGTTTCGTCACCGTGGATGGTTGCTGTATACATGACTTCCGGTTCTGCTTCATGGGTGCCGATGTTATCGGAGATTTTGGCAAAGAGGATTTTTTTACCGTTCACAGTGGTGCCTGCATCCACAATCTGGCAGAGGTTGGGATAACTGGAGGCATAGGCATACATCTGTGCAACATAAGCGCTGTAGGTGGGATAGGCGTTGATGGGAAAAGTCCTGTCCCGACTGGTATACATCTCTACTGGTTCTGCGGAACCGGAGACGGGGATAATCTCCGCCTTGTAACCCAAAGCCCGGAAAACTGCCCATTCATCGTCATTGGCATAAGCCCAGACAGTATTGCCTTTGACATTATCAATGGAGATAATCCGGGTCAGAGTCTGCAGTTCAGACTTATCCTGAATCTTAAAGGTAAAATAATACTGGGTCCAGTTCTGCGGTAAGGCATACAAAACAGCAACCATCAGGAATACAATGCAAATCAGGGCTTTTCTCATTTGGCACCTCCCCTGGAATAGACACCGTCTGAGGCAATGACCTTGTAGAAATAGGTGGGGTGAACTGAGGTATCAATGAATTCGGGTGCAGTGACAACAGCAATCTGGGAGAATCCATTATAAGGGTCTTCCGAAGCGTAAATCAGATACTGATTGGCATTGGAAACCGCCTCCCAACTAAGCTTAATCCCCTGAGCCACCGGCTCAAACATAACCACCGGTGCATCCAGATGCGCAATCGAGGAAAACCTCAGATTATAAACGATTGGGGAGCCTAGTATCTCACCGAAAGTCAGATGCCTGGGATTTGCAGTCTGATAGATGACATCAGCGCTTGCATCATAAAGACGGAAGATGACGCTGTCCGTCTCGGAAGCAATATTCACCAGCAGAGTGGTATAAGCTATGCCTCCGTTGAAGACGATGCTTCCCACTCCACGGCATTCGCTGCCGACAAAGGCTGCAATCTGGTCATTCTGGTCAACCCAGTTTCCATCCAGTGCCACATCGGCATAGACAGTGGCAGAATTGAATGGATAGGTCACAGGTATCCAGTTTGGCACCTGGGTCGGCAGGACAATTACGTTGGTGGAATCCAGAGCGGAATACTGTCCATCCGATACCATAAAGGTCACCATATTGCTGCCATACCAGTTCTGGCTGGAACTGAGCGTAACCTGCAAATCCTGAACAATGACGTCAAGGCTGCGCATGGCAAACACGGAGATGGTCAGAGGGTCGTTGTCCTGGTCATAAACATAAGTAGAAAAATCCACTTGCAGAGACTCATTTTTATTAAAGGTGAAGGACTCTGGAAGATTGATGGCGGGAGCATGATTCACCTTATAAACATTGAGGGTGCAAGCAATCGCCTGGCGCGGATTAACAGGGTCGTTGCTATTGACGTAGATATTGGTCGTGTAGGTGCCGGGAGTCATTCCCAAAGCGGAAAACTGGACGTTTACCTGGAAGCAGACGCTGTTTTGGACAGTGGCACTCATCGGACTGCAAGACAACCAGGCAGGGCTTCCCTCTATCTCCAGCGAATAGTTCAGGTCCTGACTGCCGTTGTTGCAGATGGTGAAAGGCTGAGTCTGGGATTCCGTGTCAGCAAGGGTTGCTTCCATGGCAGTAAGATTGAGCAGTGCTGTAGGCGGAACATATCCGGTGCCGGCAACAGAGACCTGATAAGTTGAAAGGTTGGCATCGTTGCAGGCAATGGTGATATATCCGTTATAGCTTTGCACAGCCTGGGGAGCAAAAGATACGTTATATTGCACGCTTTGCAGTCCTGTAAGGCTGAAATTGAGCACATTGCGGACACCTTCCCTGCCGGCAGTCGTGACTGTATATCCCTCGGGAGTGGTGATGGTTCCCGTCAGCGGAATGGATGTCGTATTCTGCAGGGTAAAGCTGAGATTCGAGCTATTGCCCAGAATCACGTTTCCATAACTCAGGCTGCTGGGAATAATGCTCAAAACAGGCTGAGGGGTATTGATAAGCTTGAGTTTGAGCTGGGGCACAGCCATTTTCAAAGTAAGGTTTGTGCCGGTAGTGGGTGGTGCAGCAGGATCAGGATTGGTGAATTTGCTGACAAAGACAAGACTGCGATTTGCTGCAGACGAGGAGCATAAAAACTCATCAGTATCAAGATGCCAGCCGGAGGTGTTTTCATCCACCGCAATGACCAGATTGTCCACATTGTTATAGGCAAACTGCGTGGTCAGGGGCAATTCCACCCATCCTTCAGCAGATGGAGTAGTAATGTTTCCGTTATAAACAAGAGTAAGTCCGGATAGCGGAATCCAGCTCGAGATGGAGGCAAACGAGCTTATGGAAGTATGACCCATATAAACCTTGACTGCATCAGTAAAGGAAGTGCCTCCCCCATAGTGCCAGTATATCTTCTCAATCGTCTTGCCTGACTGATTAAGCTGGCTCTGCAGATAAATACTCTGCGAATAGGTATAGCCCTGATAGTTATCCATTGGCAAGCTCTGACCGGAAAGAGTATCGGAGACAACAGACAGTAAAAGGTTTGGCGTGACAGTTATAGTATTGGAAGCTGCCGATTCATAGTAGGGATTAATATAAATGGCTCGCACGTTGTATGTATAGCTAATGCCGTTCGTAACGGCTAAATCAGTAATAGATAGTGCATAAGTATTCCTCAGGAATGTGCCATTTCTATACACCCTATATGAGGTAGGAGTCCCAACAGAAGGAGCGTTCCAGCTTAAAATGACTTTGTTGCTGTCTCCCAAACCATTCAGGTTTTGAGGCGGATATGCCATGGGAGATGCTGTGACTGTAGCAGAAGGAACTGATTGCCCTGCCGGGGCAGCATAGACAGCAGTTACATAATATTCATAACTGGTGCCATTGGTCAATCCCGTATCCTGATATGCTGCATTAGTCACAAGCGAGGAGTTGATTTGGATTCCATTGCGGAATACATTATACCCGCTCAAAGTGCCAGTACTCCCGATCGGGGGAGTCCACGTAAGGTTTACAGTGGCATGGCTGATGTTGAAGCTCAACCCTGTGGGTGGATTGAAGACTGTAATGATGCCGCTGCCGCTTACCGGAAGCAGCACCGTGGCATTAGTGGTATCATTGCAGGTAATGGTAAGATTGCCGTTGTAGCTTTGTCCCGTGGTGGGGTTAAAACAGACTGAAAAAGACTGATTACTGCCCTGGGCAATACTGAAGGGGAGTTCGTTTCTGCTGTTTTTGCTGCGTGCTTCCTCCCGGGCAGTGCTTTTACGGGCAACTGCAACGGTATATCCTGCCGGGGTGGTGATATTGCCAATCAGGGTTGCATTACCTGTATTAGATATAGTAAATTGCTGATAGGTTTGGCTCTGGACGTTTTGCGTGCCAAAATCAAGTGAATCAGGTGCTATACCAATCTCAGGATTGACCCTATATGGTAAAAGCGCAAGCTTGATATTGGGCCGATAGGTAGAGGTGGAGCCGTCTGTAAAGATGGAAGTTTCGTCCACCGTATCACTGCGCACATATCGGTAGCCATTGGTGACTGTAGTATATTGAAGCGTCCCGGTGGAAGTATATGCAGAAAGCAAACCAAAGGCAGTATCCACCACCAGGTTATCGGTGCCGTTCCAGAGATAAGGCTGGCTGAGGGTAAGCATTTCAAATCCGCCTGCTACAGGCATATAGGATGCATTGGTATAAACAGTCGTCATCCCTGTTGCAGTCTGCCAGTTGGTGACATTGGCATCGGTGGTGTGTTTCATGCGGATGAGGAAACTGGGCAAAGCCAGGGAGGGAGCAGTGGAAATATAGAAGCCAACCTGGGTTATGTAGATTGGACCAAATACGCCGGCTGCATTTAATTCTGCAGCAGTATATATTGATTGTCCATGCAGGCTTTTATAATAGATGTTGATGGGTGATGCAGTAGTGGTGCCGGTTATCGCAGTTCCGGAACCAATGACAGCGGTGGTCGGGACATTGGCAGTGGGAGTTGCCTGAATGGAAGCCGAAGCTGCTGATTCACCGGCAGGACTGGAATAGACAGTGGAAACACTGTAGGTATAGGTGACTTCATTGACGACATTGTTGTCCTGATAAGTGGTGCCGGTTACTGATGTTATCAGATTGCTGTTCCTATATATATTGTAACCGCTGATGTTGCGGAGTCCGGTCGCAGCAGTCCAGCTTAGATTGACAAATCCGTTGCCGGCTGTGGCAGTCAATCCCGTAGGTGCAGATAGGTTGGGAGTGGCTGATACGGTGCCGGTGGGGTCTGATTCGCCACCTGAATATACTGCTTTAAGGTAATAGCTATAAGAAGTGCCGTTGGAGACGGATGTATCGGAATATGTAAGCTCCGTAGCAGTAGCCAACAGAGCGCTGTTGCGGTAAACCTTATAACCTGTGGGAGTTCCTGAAGCCGGTGCTGACCAGGTCAGGATCACTTTTTGGTGACTGGGTATAGCTGCCAGATTTTGAGGTGGATTGTAAATACTGGGTGATGTGGAAGCAGGGAAAATGATATAATCTATCCAGGCGCAGTCTGAACCTCCATCGACAGAACTATCCTTATAATATTCCCATTTCAGGGTTCTGGTTCCGGCAGCAAGAGTATAAGTTGCCTGTGTCCAGGCTGTTTCTCCTGACCAGCCGGAGCCGTTTTGCTGCACTCCGTCCACATAGAATTTCAGGTAATCATATCCGCTTTCAGAGCTGACCTTATACCAGAACGAGATACTTCCTTCGGAAGAAAGCACCCGCACTGTCTGCAGAGAACTGGTCTGGCTGGAAGTGATGGTTCCGCTTTTGGCAGAATATGTGCCTGAATAGGATGTGGAGTTATCTATCGTCCAGTTGGCAGTGCCTCCCATGGTCCAGGGAAAAGCATTGAAATTGCCTGTGGCAAAGTCTTCCAGGATGATGCCGACCGTTACTGCCTCGTTTTTCTGGGCAGAATAAGCTCCGGCATTAGCGCTGAAGCTAAGATTTGCCAAAGCTCCCACTTCCATGCTGGAAGCTGCATATAAACTAAAGGTAAGAGTTGCATTGCCTGCAGCAGCCAGAGCAGCGAAGGCGGAGCTATTGCCGGTAATGGTGATACCTATTGTGGAGCAGGTCAGGATGCCTGTTCCTGCCGGGGAAGCTGCACCACCGGTATTGTTCAAAGGAATTGTGATTGTCACAGATTCACCCGGGTCAAGCCTGCCGTTGTTGTTGCCGGCTGGGTCACTGATGGTGATATTACCAAAATTCAAGGCAGGAGCATTGATTGTCTTGCTGAAGTTATATGTCCAGGTCTCAGCTCCGCTTACCATGGTAATCGTAAAGCTGGCGGATGTCCCATTGGCAATATTGTTTGCCATGGCAATTGCGTAAGCCGAATTGCGTGTCACAGAAGCCCCTGCGGCCAGGGAAGTAATGCTTTCAGTGTTGTCGGTTACACTGATACCGGGTGTGGAACAGGTCAGAGTAGCGGTTACATTGGAAGCTGCCGCAGAACCGACATTCTGGAAGGTTACGTTGAAGCTGCCGTTTTCGTTGTATTCCGGGACACTGTTATTGGCATCTGCATAAACTGCCGATGAGACAGCCACGTAGGGTCCTGAATTGGGAACGATGCTGATTGTGTTGATTCAAGTAATCTTGTTTTGTGCAGTTATGACGATATCAGCCGTGCCGACTGTGCTGAAGGGGTTGATGGTCAGGCTGAGGCTGCCTGCTGCATCGGTGATGCCTGTCCCGTATAGGGTTCCACCCATAGTGATGGCTACTCTGGAATAAGGAGCGGCTGTTATGTTGACGGCAGTCGCACCAATCAGAATCTGAGCCGGATAGGTGGCAGTGTTGACGCTCGGAACGCCAAAGTATGGACTGAGGCTGGGGTCGCCCATGATGGAATAGATTTCCCAGTAGTAAGGTTTTCTGCTGCTGGTGCTTTGCTCGACAGCCAGCAATCCCATCAGGTTGGTCTCACCCATTGTCCTTGCCCAATCGGTGACAGCTTCGCCATGCGTATGAAACATGGCGTCATAAGCTCCCAGGGTGGATGCGTTGTAATTATGCGCAGCTGCTTGAATCGGAGTTTTATAGCCGATTCCCCACCAGTAGTCTTCATCCCAGTAGGAGTTATTCGTGCAGCCGATATAGGCTACTCCCGCCTTATCCGCAGCGCGGATCAATGCTTCTCCGAAACAGGGACCCCCGGTGTAGTTGAATTTATTGGTGATGCAGCAGTTACCCACTGCGACAAAATACTTGTTGGTATTGGTCATGGCATTGAGGTTGCTTACTGAAAAGGTCGGGTCTGCCCAGCTGGTTTCGCTGCCGTGTGCCGTATAGTTAATATAACCTCTGCCCTCATTGGCGTTGGCTATGATGGAAGCGTCGCTGGAAGCGGATTCAGGATAAAGGTAAGTATTGGATGTAATACCGTTTCCCGTATTGAAGTAATAGGTGGTGCCATAGTTGATCTGACCGTTGCCATAGGTTGGCGCATAACTGGCGTCTGCTCCGGCAATCATTACAGCTTTACCCAGATAGGAAAGGTCCGGCATGGTGGTCTTTTCAAACATCAGGGTTTTGTTGATGATGTTGGTTAGTTCTGTTGCCGAAGAGACGGAAAATCTGCCGAAATACATTTCCGGAATGTAGTCTGTCCCGTTGAGACGGACATAGGTCAGATCCGTTACATGAGCAGAGCTGGCTTCACCAGTATTGGCAATGATGTTATCACCGCTGGTGGAAGTATCACCCACGATGAGCAGGAAGGTGGGTGCCGGATTACCCGCGGTGGCATTGTCCCAAAGCCCCTGCAAATATGTTTTTATGGCAGTGGTGCTGTTGCTGATGGTTCCGCCCGTCCCCACTGTTGTAACTATCACATCAAATCCCTGCTGTTTTTTCCAATCGACAAAAGGCTGCAGGGTGCTGACATAGTTAGCGGGAGTCAGAATTACCATCTTGGTGGGATATCTCACCAGGCTGGTGCGAATGTTATTATCCCAATTAAAGATGCTGCCGGCATAGACTCTTTCATATTCCCAGGAAGCTGTCCGCGCCTGCAATTCCTGCGTGGCTGCCAAATCAGGATGATTAAATCTGACCTTTACACTGAGCTCAGAGCAAACCTGCAATGACCTGGTGACTGCATTGTAGCGCACCGGTTCAAAATCTATGCGAAACAGCCTGACACCACGCAGATAGCCGACTTCGCTGACTTTGAAAAGCTCGTTGCGGGTGAAGGCATCCAGTCTGTAGGCGGCACTGTTTTGTTCAAAGGGGATTTTGTCCGGGTCATCCGATTTGGATAATGAGGGCTGAGCCGGAACGATATCGTGCAGCAACCCGGCTTCGCTTCTGCTGAATGTTTTCTCCTGTTTACCAATAACATCAAAGCTGACTTCCGCTCCCACGGGGACTGCGATAAGCTTGCTCCAGACGGGCAGTTTGGGTTCGCCGATGCGTCCAGAAAATCCATATCCGGGCAGGGATATCTCGTCAAAAACTCCACCCCTGGTCTTGATTTCGTTAATCTGCAGCGCTGGAACAGTGATTTGCAGTTCAAATCCAAAATCGCTGTTGGATGAAAGGCTTACCTGTTCTGCCTGTGCAGTGAGCTGCAGTTGCCTGAGCGGTGCCGACCAGAGTGGCAGGCACACAGACACGGCGGTTAGCAGTATCAGTAAAAAATACTTAAAGCTTTGTCTCATAGACGTTAACTCCTAAATCTATAATATCTTCTTGTTCTTATTCCTGAGTGCTCAGCTTCCTCTTTTCCTGCGAGGGGTTAGCGTGGGGAAAGCCCTCGAAGACCCCTCGGTGACCCCTCCTATCGAAAGAGCCTGATAAGCTATTGGAAGCTGTTGCTGACATAATCCCCTTGAGCTGAAACCAAGCCTTTGTCCTGCAAGCGTTAAGCAAAGGCAGACTGCAGCTTAGAAGAGGTTAGTTGCTACTCAAACACCGCCCTGACATGGAAGAATCCGGTGGCAGTAGTTCCGGTTTCCACAAAAACAGGCTGAGTCACATTGCCAACCAACTCAAAGGTTCCATCCGGAGTGGTGCATTTATAGACTTTATAACTGACAGCTCCCGCTACGGGCTGCCATGAGATGGTGACCGAATTGACTCCCGGCAGGATGTTGGGTTGAGTCATTGCTGCAGTCACAGTATATGTGACAAGAACCTGGATGACAGGATTGACAGGGTCGTTGGATGAGAAGTTGAGCAGGGCATGATGCGTTCCCGGTCCTGCCATCTGGGCATTGAAAGTCAGGTTGAGATTTTGGCTCTGCCCGACATTTATGGTTCCGGAAAGAGTGCTGAGACTAAGCCAATCTGTGTTTCTGCCTATCATTGGACGTTGTGCACCGGTACGAGCAGGTTCTGTGACCTGAATCGTATAATTGAGGGCAAGATTCCCGGGATTGGTGAGCAGGATTTGCTGCTGCGTCGTGCTGCCATAAACGGCAGATTCGGCGACTGAGCCGGGTGAAACAGTCAATCTGGCAGGCAGGAAACCGGTTCCTGTCACTCTCACCATCTTGGTGGGCTGCACCGGGTCATTGCTGTAAACATAGACAAAGCCGTTATAAGAAATCGCTGCTGCCGGAGTCATATGAATATCGAAGTCTTGGCTGCTGTTGCCGGGAATGCTGAAGGCAAGGACGTTGCGCTCTTCATCCCGGGTTCCGTCGGAAACGGTGTAAACCGTGGGTGTGCTGATTGTTCCGGTCAGAGCGGATTCGCCTGTATTCTGAATGGTCATGACCTGGGAAGGCGAAGTTCCAACTGCCACAGAACCAAAAGCCATGGTGGTGGGATTTATGATAATCGCCTGCAGAGACCTGATGGAGACATCATCCACAAAGACATCAGAACCGTTGCCGGATATTGCTTCAATCTTGAGGAAGAAGTTTTGGGAGGTGTGATTGGCAGGGAGAGCAACATCTTGAACGACATAGGTGCCGGGAGAAGTTGCAGTTGCTCCGTCAGCAGAATTAAATGCGGAATTGCCGGTCTGCCAGAGCAGAGACCAGTTGTAACGGTTGAGAGAATAATAGACCTTGAGTGAATCCGCCGGATGAGCTGCATTATAGAGGTGAGACCACTTGAAGCTCAGCTTGCTGGTCAGGCTCGGATGTAGCGGAGGTGTAATCAGAATAGCGCTGCTTCCACCCGTCCAGCCGGAAAGTCCGGCTTTGGCACTATAATTACCTGTCGAAGCATTAAAGTGTTGGGACCAATTGTGAGTTCCAGCCGGCAGATACCAGTTTTCCGGAGTCCAGGCATTAAAGTCACAGGTCCAGGGGAAAACCGTAACAGCTGTATTCAAACTGCTGCCAATCACATCCACAGATTGGGTCTGACGGGCAAGATTATCAGTTACAGTCAGAACCGCACTGTGGCTGCCAGCTGCCTGAGGATTGTAGATGAGTTGAAATTCGAAGAACTGCCCTTCTGTCAGCGAAGCCGGTAAAGATGGCAACCCGGTAAGGGAGAACTGATTATTGCTGAGGCTGATGGAACTGACTGTGAGCCTGCCGTTGCCTGTGTTGGTAATGCGGGCAGTCTGAAGATTGTAGGTGTTTATGGTCACCTGCCCGAAATCCACCTGTGAGGGCGTAAAGCTGAAGACGGGATTGGTGGTAAAGGTCAGCTTGAGATTGGGCACAAAAGCCTTGGTATATAAGTATGAACCCGAAGTTGGCGGTGCTGCTGGATCAGGATTGGTGGTGTCACTATAGAAATGGATGCTGCGGTTGCCGCTGACTGTTGTGTTATAGAATTCATCACCACTGGCATGATAGCCGGAGGTGTTTTCATCAACAGCGATTACGAGGTTTTGGGTATTATTATAGTTGAAAAGCGTATCCAGAGTTACTTCCACCCAGGCTCCGGCAGTCTGGGTTGTGCTCAGGGTGCCGTCATAAACCAAAGTCATCTGTGAAGCAGGAATCCAGGCGGAGGTTGAGGCAAAGGAAGACAGGCTGGTGTGTCCCAGCCAGATACGGATGTTGTCTGTCCAGGCACTATTGCCATTGTATTGCCAGGCAAGTTTGCTGATGCTTTTGCTGGCAGTGTTGATCTCAGGCTGCAGATATATGGACTGGGAATAGGTGTAACCATAGTAAGGCTCTATGGGCAAGCCTTTGCCTGTATTGGTCTCTGTGCCTATAGTCTGAATGGAGAGGTCGGAGGCAGTAATATTTACGGTATTGGATGCGCTGGTCTCAGTGGTCGGGTTGGTAAACACGGCAGTAACGTAATAGGAATAACCGGTGCCGACCACTACATTATTATCGGTGTAGGAGAGGGCTGAAGTGGATACATAAAAGACGCCGTTGCGGTAAATCTTGTAGCTGACGGGTGTGCCAATCTGAGGTGCCTGCCAGGCAAGGGAAATGGAGCTGTTGACAGAAGAACCTGTCAGGTTGGTGGGAGCATTGTCAAAAGTATAGTAAAAGCTGATAGCGGAGCCGGCAGAGCTGCCGATAGCAGAGATTGAGATATTGCCCAGAGTTCCGTCCGTCAGGAAGCAAGACGGATTGGTGGTATTGTTGAAACTGGTTCTGCCTGTCTCCGAACTGAAATGAGCAGTGGTGTAGCTGCCATTAGTGGTAGGAGTGCCGCCCGGTCTGTAGATATAGAGCTCATCCGGAGGACCATCCGCATTACCGTTACCACAGGTGGTGTTTATCCTATACACGAGCAGACCGCTGCCCGGTATTTGACTATCAAAGGTTCCGGATACAGTTTTCTTGCGGAATTCCACCACATAGTATTCTGTGGAGGAAACGGGCGAGTTTATCCTGAAGAATTGTCCGGTCGGAGATTTGATGTTGTTCAGAGTATAGGTCCCTGAAGTATATAGAGTAGGAATTTCCGTCCCTGATATCCATTTTCCGTATTTCCATTTCATAAAAGCTGTCATATGTTGGGGCGGATTGGAATTGCTATTCATCAGGTCCCAGGTTCCTGCCGGGGATATATCGTCGTTTTCATATCTGTATAAATCAGGTGCTCCCATGGAATGGAACATCTCATGGCATAGAACGCTGCAATTGGATAGAGAGCCTGACAATTGGAAATTATACTCATTCACACGTTTGTTGTTTATATAAGCGCTAACCGAATAGAGTGACCACTTATGGGGCCAGAGTAAAGTGCTCCAGGCGGTAGTGCTGCCTTGGATGATGAAACAGACATTATCGACATTGCCATTGTTGTCTGCATCAACTACCAAGCCCGAAGGTATCTGGGAATTGACTCCATTGATGGCATTCGCCAGCAGCGTATGTTCTCTGGCTGTTCTTTGTGAATCCTGATAGCCGTCAGGATTTGTAGATGCATCGTAAGGGACATAGTAGTTGCGGGGATGGGAATCCTGCCAGGATACGACTGTAGTTGTTGCCGGCGGGTAGAAAGTTGAACTGACACTAACCTGGTTGTAGGATGCTTCCCAGAAGTAGCTCTGCATGGTATTACCGGTGGTGCCGTTGAACATGGAGTTATAGGTGCTGATGTTCTGGGTGAATTCTGCCTGGTCGGAAAATCTTATAAAAACAACTATGTTATTGATTGTTCCCGTGGTGGGAGCTTTCGAACCTGTGTTATTGCTCTGACTCAGAACTGAATTGCGCCTAAGTTCTTTCATCCTGTTTGCCCCCTGTTCGCGTAAGTTATCAACCATGAAAGGCCGCCCAGATGCGCTGGTTACTTGGCCGGTTGAAAGAGCGGAATCGTCACCGCCTCAGT
>DAHVPA010000250.1 GCA_027318525.1 Candidatus Cloacimonadota bacterium
AGAACAAAGGTATCGTTATCCGCAGCACTGCTGAGATGCTGAACTACGGTAATCTGGAATTCTGGCACTTTACAGACGCTCCTGTAGGGAAAAAGCCTTATGTCCGCATCTATTACACCACTCCCTTCCTAAAGTGAGGAAACCTCCATGAAACATATCTTTAGGCTGCTTCCAATCCTGCTCTTGATTGTTCTGCTGGCAGGCTGCTCTCTGTTCAAACAGGAGAAGGAGATAGTTGCGCAAGTGGATGATGAAGTCCTGACTTTGGAGGAATTCAAATCCAACTTCACGGAAAGCGAATGGAAGAATCTTTCCCAAGAGCAGAAAAAGGCTTATGCCGAGGAATGGGTAAATCTTGTTCTGCTGGCAAGGGAAGCTGATAAAGCAGGCTTAAAGGACGACAAGCTGATTAAGAACCGGCTCAAATATGCCGAACGCAAAGTCCTGGGTAATGCCCTGATTTCAGTCCGGCTGGCTTCCGAAAAAGTATCGGAAGAGGAGCTTTTTAACTATTACCGCGTCCATCAGGCTGATTTCGGCAACGCCTTGAAGAACTACCGTGTGCAAAGGATTTATCTGACCGATACGGGTCTGGTGGGCAAGGTCAGGATGGACATCCAGAACGGCATGAAGTTTGAGGACGCAGCCAAGGTCTATTCCCAGGAACAATTGGGACAGACAGGTGGCTATATGGGTGTGGTCACTCCCGACGGAGCAGACAGCACCATCTGGCAGGCAGTGCACAATCTTCAGCCCAATGAGCTTACCACTCTGCCCAGAGGCGGAGGGATTCTGATTCTCAAGTATTATGCGGCAGAGGAAGGCACCGGCGAAACCGGTTTTGAAGGGCTCAAGGACGAAATCACCCGCAGAATCCTGGAAGAGCGGCGCAGACAGGTCTATGACGACCTTATCCGCGAGCTTAAAAGCGGGGCTGACGTGTATCTTACGATCTAAAAAGGATAGGACATGAAGAAAGCTATATTTGTCATAATGCTGCTGCTGACGCTTGCTTTGGCGCAGGCGGAAGTGGTGGACAAGATAATCGCCAGAGTAGGCAACGACATCATCCTGCTTAGCGACCTGACCAAACAAATCAACCAGATGAAAAGCGCCAACCTTTACAAAGACAACCTGACCGAAGCTGATGTGCTCAGCAGCATGATTGAAAGCAGGCTCATCATCCAGAAGGCAAAAGACCTCAACTATACTGTCGATGAAGGTAAAATCAAATCTGCCGCCGAAGCGCAAATCAGGGACATCAGGAAAAAGTTTGCCACCGAAGAGGAATTTCAGCGCGAACTGCGCAGCATGAAGCTCACCAACAGCGATTTGCTCAAGTATTTTACCGAACGTCTGACCGAGCAGGCTTTGACCCAGCAGTTTTACCAGAAGCAGATTGCCATCAAAATCAAGATTTCGGATAAAGAACTGCGCGACTTTTACAATGCGCACAAAGACACCCTTGCCATCAAACCGATTACCTGGAACATCGGCATGATTCTGCGCCAGACCTCTGCCAGTGAGGAAACAGACCAATCAGCCCTGCGCACCATCAAAGCCATTCAGGAACGCCTCAAGTCCGGCGAAGACTTTGCCAAGGTTGCAGGTACTGACAGCCAGTGCCCCAGTTCCGCCAAGGGGGGAGACCTCGGTTTCTTCACCCGCGGCATGATGGTAAAACCCTTTGAAGACGCTGCTTTTGCCCTCAAGGTCGGTGAAATCAGCGACATCGTCAAGACCCAATACGGCTATCACATCATCAAGCTTGAAGAGAAGCGTAACGACGAAATCAGGGTGCGACACATCCTGCGTCTGGTTGAGCCTTCAGCCGCTGATTCCCTGGCAGCAAAGCAAATCATGGAAGACATCCGCAACCAGGTTTTGGCAGGCAAAAGCTTTGCCGAGCTTGCGACCCAATGGTCTATGGATACTGAATCCGCCAAGGACGGAGGCAGCATCGGCGAATATGGCGAAAATGACTTTCCCGAGCTCTTTGCAGCCATCCTCAAAGCCCTGCCTGTGGGCGGCATCTCCCAGGTGCTGGAAAATGAAGGCATGCTCTATCTTTTCACCAAGCTGAATGAAGTCCCCAGCCGTCTGCTCAGCTTTGACGAAGTCAGCGCCCAGATTCGCAACATCCTTTCCATGCAGAAACAGGAGCAGGTTTACAACGACTGGATCAAGCAGCTCAGTAAAGAAAACTACGTCGAGATTCTGCTTTGACGGATACTCAGCCCCCAGCTCCCAGACTTAATCTTTACACTTTTCTGGCAACAGTCCTGGGTATTGGTTTCATCCCTTTTATGCCGGGCACTTTTGGCACTCTGGCAGCGGCTGGAGTTTACCTTGCCATTCCGGAAAACTGGCTAAACGGATATCCCGGAATATATTATAGCATAGCGGCGCTCATAGCGCTCTTTTTTATCGGCGTTTTCATCACCGGCAAAGCGGAAAAGACGCTGGGTCATGACGCAGGCAGCATTGTTCTGGACGAGTTTGTCGCCTATTTCATCTGCGTCCTGTTTTTGCCCAAGAGCATTCTGATGGCGGTTTATACATTCGCTCTGTTCCGGGTGTTTGATATTGCCAAACCGCAGCCCATCAAGCTATCGCAAAAGCTCAAAGGCGGGTGGGGAGTGATGACTGACGATGTCATCGCCGCCGTCTTCACCAATCTGTTCATGCAGGTCCTGG
>DAHVPA010000251.1 GCA_027318525.1 Candidatus Cloacimonadota bacterium
TATGGAAAAGCGCTGACATACCATTCATCCAGTTGCTTCTGGGTTTTTAAAGTATGACCAGCTATCATCAGTATTTTCAGGTAGTGCATGATTTCTTCCTGTTTAAGATATTGTCCTTTGCGGTCTTTGAGCCATTTATCACAGACTTGGTAACCGCCAATGCGGAAGTTCCAAATTTCAGATGAAACATTTTCAAAGCGTTGGTTGTCATTAATCCGGATGGAATTATCGGTATAATTTACTTTGGTCACTAGGTTATCCCCCTTACCTTCAAAGCGGAACTGGGGTTTATCCAGTTCTGCTGACTTCATCAGATGCAGTTCTATCAGCTTTTGACCAAGTTCAGCACCTTTTAAGAAAGCCTTGTAATCATCGGTAAACTGCACTTTGGGAAAGTCCATTTTCAGGAAAGGAATGTATCTGTTACGGTAGAGAGGTGTATTGAGCACCGCATAGATATAGGCAAAGACCTCTTCCGGTGTAGCCTCTATCTTGTATTTACCTTCAAATAAAGTAAATATCTCAGGTTTGATATTGCAGGGAACTGCTGCACTTGCCTCTTTTTCATGACTATCAAAGATATCTTGTACGATGTTGTCTTTTATATTTGTAGTTGGTAAGTATAGAGGGTAAGTATAGCCATACCCACGATTGCTTAATGTAACGCGACAATCTGTAATAGTGTCTGAAACCAAGACATGATTGAAGTCATTTTCAGCCACTTGCCTGACTGTTATCAATGCCAGGTTGTTACCTTTTTCTAAGTATTGCATTAAGCTGTTCCGTGGCCTGCTATGGAATCCAGCACTTTTACCTGTATAGAACGTATAACGAATATCAAAAGGTCTATATAGTATTGGTTTTATTTTTTCTTTTGAAATTGTATTTTCA
The DNA here is from genome assembly GCA_027318525.1 of Candidatus Cloacimonadota bacterium. Classification (GTDB taxonomy): domain Bacteria; phylum Cloacimonadota; class Cloacimonadia; order Cloacimonadales; family Cloacimonadaceae; genus UBA5614. The sequence goes on from DAHVPA010000251.1 coordinate 892, forward strand.
ACTACATCTTTTTTTGCTGAATCGATATTCCAGTCATGTGAATCATCACCTAAATCCCATGTTTTTCTTGCCTGTTCTTTATCCATCTTAGCAAAGAGATTAATAGTGGTTTCAATTTTTTCACGTGTTGGCTGTATAGTGAGGTTATCTCTTGCAGTAAGTATTCCTACATTGCTGTTTATAAAAACATCCGGGATAGATATCCCTTTGTCATATTCTGCTTTAAGTGACTCCTCAAAGGGAGTAAACAAATAAAAAGGTTCAGTGGGTTTGATTTCCGTCCATTTAGTAGTTTGCTGTTGATTTTCATCTAACCAGTCATATTTATTTTGTCTTTTGCCCCATAAATCAGCATATTGAACTTTCTTTTTGGGCAGACCTTTTTTGTGTTTAATGAATATAGCTATCGAAACACCCTGCATAATATCAAACACATTCTGGTCAGGTGAGCCATCAGGTCATTTCTCACACCGGTTACTATTGCCGTGTAAGTTAAGGATATAAATCTCATCGAAGGTCTGTAATAAGGAATAACGCATACCTCTGAAGGTTGGGTTATCCAGGTAACCATGATTTGTGATAAAGCCCAGCATCCCTTTACCTGATTGGTCTATCTTGAATTGGGCAAACCTGATAAACTTTACATAATCATCACCAATTGCTTTAGGATTCTTTTCATTCAGAGCTTTGCCCTCAATATTCAGGTAGTCCTTAATCTTATCCGATATCCATTTACCCGTATTGGCAGATTGTACTGAGTAAGGCGGATTGCCAATTATCACTAAGACAGGTTCTTTACGTTTTACTTCACCCGCCAGATGCGATTCTGCAGAGAGAGAACTCAAACCAGGCACATCTATAGTAGGTATATCATCCGGGTCTAAGGTATTGGTCAGATATAGCCTTACACGTTCATTAGGTTCCAGTTCACAATTCAGTTCATGCAGTAACCAGCTCATGCGCAGGTGTCCAACCGTGTAAGGTGCCATCATCAGTTCAAAGGCTATATAGTGAGGTAAAATCCTTTTATGGAAAATACTGCCTACCAGTCCGCTGCCATAAGTTTGGCTGATTTGCTCCAAAGCGGTTTTGACAGCTTTGTCTATAAAGCTTAAGGTTCCGGCTGCCGGGTCAAGTAAAGTAACCTCTTCATCTGCCAGACCATCTTTTAGTTGAAATTTATCGATTAAAAGCTGGTGGATGGAACGCACAATGTAACTGACTACAGGTTCGGGAGTATAATAAACCCCTCTCTTATTTCGCAGCTCTGGGTCATAAGCACTGAGGAAGGTTTCGTAGAAATGTACTATAACGTCTGTGTCTTTACCGGAGCTGTCATATTCTGTCATGATGGCGTTGATGTCAGCAATTGCAATTACGCCTGCAACATCATCAATCATACTTTCCAGAGCCGGGGGCAGCTCCTGCAGGGATAAATAATTAAACACATCTTTCAGGATGCCGATAGTCTTCGGAATAGCTTTATTGGCAGTCAGGCGGTTAAAATCATCCCCGCTTCGGGTGCGGGCAGTAAACAAGCCATAGGTAATAGTCTGGGCATAAAGGTCAGTAAATTCATTCAAGTCTAGTTCCGGCAACAGGTACTTTTTAAAGGCAGTATGAAAGCCCTGTAAATTGGCATCTTCAGGAGTTAGTTCCAGCAGCATATCTTTCAGGAATCTGGTGCGTTTTGCCAGTTCCTCCGCTAAAGCCGAAGCAGTGCGAATGGCAGGATAAGACCAGCCGAAAAAGATATTCAGCAGGTCTGTAAGTTTATCTTCCTGCTGAACAGGCGGACA
>DAHVPA010000252.1 GCA_027318525.1 Candidatus Cloacimonadota bacterium
CTCTGCCTGCTTTGCACCAAGGGTCCACCTGGCATCCACCTGGGCTTACCCCAGGAGGACCCCGGGTGGATCCCGCATGGATGCTTGGGTGCAATTAAGGAGGAAAAGAAAAAGAGCGGAGGTCCGCTCTTGTTTCAGGAAGTTTTACTGCTTAAATCTTTTATAAATTCAATGACGTAGTTACAATCGCCCTATCCCGTAATAGGAGAAGCCTTGCTGCCTGAGATTTTCCGGATCGTATTGGTTGCGACCGTCAAAGATGACGGGTGTGTTCAGGGCAGCTTTGATTTTGGTAAAATCAGGATGACGGAACTGATGCCATTCCGTAATCAATATAAGGGCATCCGCTGCTTTTAACGCATCGTACTGATTAGTTGAATATGAGAATCCATCCAGTTCGCCAAAACGGTGTTTTGCCTCATCCATGGCGACGGGGTCATAAGCCGTAACCTTGGCACCGGCTTCGATCAAACCCTTGATAATCACAATTGCAGGAGCTTCGCGCATGTCATCCGTCTGCGGTTTGAAAGCCAATCCCCAGACTGCAAAGGTCTTTCCTGATAAGTTTTCGCCAAAGTGAGCTTTAACCTTTTGAATGAGAAGATGCTTCTGCTCTTCGTTTCTATCCTCGACAGCCGCCATGACTTTGGGATCCAAACCGGTCTGGCGAGCCATGTGAATGAGAGCTTTGACGTCCTTGGGAAAACAGCTTCCGCCATAACCGACACCGGGATAAATAAATTTGTAGCCAATCCTGCTGTCCGAACCAATGCCGTGCCGCACTTCCGCTACGTCGGCACCCAGTTTTTCGCAGAGCAGGGCAATCTCGTTCATAAAGGAAATCTTGGTTGCCAGCATGGCATTGGCAGCATATTTGGTCATTTCTGCCGAGCGCACACTCATGATAATTACACGGTCGCTGTTCATATTAAAGGGTGCATAAAGCTCGCGCATAATGTCGCCGACTTTATCATGCTCGACTCCGACAACCACGCGGTCAGGCTTCATAAAATCATCGATGGCAGCGCCTTCCTTGAGGAATTCGGGATTGGAGACGATGTCAAAGGCAAGCTTGCTGCCCCGGGCATCCAGAATTGTCTGCATTTCCCTGCGCACCTTGTCTGCCGTTCCCACCGGCACAGTGGATTTATCCACCACGATTTTATACTCATTCATATATGTGGCAATATCGCCTGCCACTGCCAACACATACTGCAAATCAGCCGAGCCGTCTTCATCCGGAGGAGTTCCGACAGCAATAAAGATAATCTGAGATTTCTCGACGGCTGACTTGATATCAGTAGTAAAGCAAAGTCTGCCCTGGGCTGCGTTGCGCTGCACCATATCATCCAAGCCCGGTTCATAGATAGGTATTTTACCATCCAATAGCATTTTTATTTTGGCAGCGTCATTATCAACGCATATCACGTCATTGCCCATCTCGGCAAAACAGGTTCCTGTAACGAGTCCGACATATCCGGACCCGACAACAGCTAATTTCATAAAGACCTCGTCAGATATTTTTTATAAAGTCTATGGTTTCTGCGATTCCATTACTCAGGGAATACGTCGGCTGCCACTGCAGCATAGCCTCTGCTTTTTTGGAATTAAGCAGGCTGCGCCGAAGGTCACCCGCTCTGGGAGGACTGGGAAGAGGCTGCAGGTCGGAACCGAGTTGTCCTGCAATCTCGTTGTAGAGAGTCCGGGTGGTGGTTTCCATCCCTGTGCCAATATTAAAGACTTCCCCGCTGCCGGAAAGCAAAGCTTTGAGATTAGCCTGCACAACATCCTTGACATAGACGTAATCCCTGACCATACCATCAGGTTCGCCATCAAAAGCATACAACTCAGGCTGCTGATTGGCAAGCAGTTTCTCGATAAAAATGGAGACGACTCCCGCTTCACCCTTGGCAACCTGGCGCGGTCCATAAACGTTGGCGTATCGCAGGATTGTGTAGTCCAAACCGTGTTGTTGGCGGTAAAACTCGAGATAAAATTCCCCAATCATTTTGTTAATGGCATAGGGTGACATAGGTTTGACGCCACAGGATTCAGATGTGGGATATTCTTCCGCTTCACCGTAAACTGCTCCACCGGAAGAGATGAAGACCATTTTTTTCACATTGTGGCGCACGCAATTTTGCAGAACGTTAATCAATCCCCAGACATTGGTTCTTTCGTCTAGAAGCGGTTCTTTTACAGAAAATGGGACGCTGATCTGAGCGGCGTGATGGTTAACAATGTCAGGCTTTTCGACAGCCATAACTTTGTTTAAATCCTGGGAGCAAATATCGAGCAGATAAAACTTGGCTTTAGGATTGACGTTGCTCAGATAGCCTGTGGAAAGATTATCCACGATGACAACTTCATGCCCATCCTCAAGATAAGCATCGGCAACATGGGAAGCAATAAATCCTGCTCCACCAGTAATCAGTATCTTCATATCATCCCCCTTGGATAATAGATTTTTGAGACATTATCGTGATATACTAAACTCCCGAAGCGGTTTGACATCAGCCGGATTGACTTTCACAGAAATAGCCTGCCGCAGGATATTGACCTGCAGGAACGGCGCGCGCTGGTGACCGGCAAGGGCAGCAAAGAGCGCGTGGTGTTTTTCTCCAGCGACGCGGCCCAGGCGATGCGCGACTACTTGCGGGCACGCGGCTCGCTCAGCGCGGAAGGCCG
>DAHVPA010000253.1 GCA_027318525.1 Candidatus Cloacimonadota bacterium
CCAGCATTCTGAGTTCCTCATCCTGGATACGCTCTGCTAAACTGATAACTGTTTCAATCGCCAAGGAATCCCTGTGACTCAACCGATACCGATAAGCGTTCAACAATTCGCTTTGTGCATCTCCCTTGAGGTTCAGCATTAGTATATTCAGGGTCATCAGGTCATTGACGAATGAACTGGATGGGGATGTAAGAATCAGTTCATTCAACAGCGTATCGGCTTTGTCAATCTGCTTTCGTGCCAATGTGATCAGATACTGATAATAAAGATTCCGGTCCGGTTGCGAAGACTTGTTCTGGATTTTGAGGAGCTGCTCTGCCTGGTCAAACTGCTCATGAGCAAAATAATTGCTGATCAGCCGGTAATTTACCTCAGCCTGGTCACCCGCGTTAACTGCCACAGCTTTGGCATCGTTCAACAGATTGATGATTTGGTTCTCTTGCTTACCCTGCCAGGCAGCCAAGTCAGCCAAAATCAGATATGCCTGAAAGGCGAAACGCTTATTAGTGAATCGGGTGTTAACAGTGTGTTGTCTGGTGTCCACTATTTGTGATAGAGTGCTTTCTGCATCTGCATACTTTTTGAGCCTGAGATATGCTTGTGCAGTTTTCAGGTAGATGTCACCCCTGGTGTTGATGTCTATCTGCCTGTTTAACAGACCATGAAAAGCAGCAATAGCCAGCGAATCCCTGCCTGATGTAATCAATTCATTGGCAAACGCTGTCAGCTTTTCCACCGGAAGCTGCTCATACTCCGCCAACGCCTGCTGCAATCTGTTCATCCGGTTGAGTGAGATGGCATAAACTTCTTTGACTTCAATGCTGACACTCGACTGCGCCAGTGTTTTCAGGTTATTGATAAGTTCGGGATTTTCTCCAAGCATCGTGTTTAGCTGATTACTGACAAAGTATAGATTACCAGGCTGAGCTTCCAGAAACCGGATATATTCAATCATGGCTAGAGGATAGTTATGACTGTAAAATGCACTGTTACCAATTTCCATGTTAAACAGGTCATTTCTATTCAGAGTTTTTCTGGCTTTTTCATAGATGTGGATGCTTTGCTCAAAAAAGCTTTTACGTTCAAAATATCCTGCCAGCAATCTGTATTTGTTTATATCTTGGGAATATACTTGCATATATGCTTCTGTTTTTTGCCATGCGTCAGTTAGTTTAGCCTGTTGAATATCTAACTGAATTGCATACTCCATCCGGATATTGTCAGGCAGGACAGTCTGATATTTTAGTATCAGGTTCTCTGCAGCTTCTGATTTGCCGGTCTGTAAATAGAGTTGAAAGAGCTGTGATATTGCCGCAAGGTCATTGGGGAATTTCTGCAATACATTAAGCCAAGCCAGTTCTGCCTGGCTATATTGCCTCTGCGCCATCATCTGCTGTGCCTGCTGATAAAGAATGGTCTTCTCATCATACTGTGCATTCAGTGTGCAACATGAAATCAGAATGATTATCAATGGCAGCAGTATCTTTTTCATTGTTTCTGACCCTGTTCGTTGAGCAGCTTTAGGTATTGCTGAATGACCTGCTGGTATTCTTTGGGGAAAGACCTGTATTGCTCATCCAGCATGGCTTTTTTGCGCAACAAGTCGAAATCTGTATTCGGTATATCAGGATTATCGGGATTACTTTCAGACGTTTCAGCTTTTCTTTTCTGGCTGAACTCACGCTTATTTATTGATTTCTGGGCATCCAGCAGCTTGGACAATATGCGTTCCTGACGGTTGACCAAATCCTGATCCAACCTGTTCTGTTTCAACTGCCTGGCTATCGCTTCCATCTCATCAGCCATCTGTTTTAGTGAGCTTCCCTGCTTTTGAGCTTCCGGATTATTCTGCAGGGCACGTTTGAGATTCTCCGCCAGTCTTTCCTGTTCCGATGCCAGTCTCTGCAGCTGCTGCTGTTCAGCGGTGCCCATCCTGCCGCCGTTTTGTTGCATTTGTTGCAGCAACTGATGGGTAAGCATATTCATTGCCATTTGTTCCTGACCCATCTGCTGGAGCATCTGCATCAGTGACTGCATCCCACCTCCACCACTGCCACCGCCTTGAGAATTTTTGGCAGCCTGGATGAGGTCATACGCCATCAGGTTCAATCCCTTTTGGATTCCCTCCAGATTTTTGGGAATATCATAATATTGGATTTCATTGACATTGATAAAGAAATTGCGGTAGTTCTGATTGGTGTCGTTGGCGTCCATAAAGAACTTGGGCGGCATGAACATCATCACCATGGGATTGGCGAAAAGCTTGTTCACGCTTAGCTGCATGCCTTCATAACCTGCCAGCAGGTCCTGTAGAATTGTATATGGGTCTTGTTTATACTTCTGAGCTGTTTCCTCATGTTTCTGTGAAAAGATAATCAGCTCCCTGGCTGCTTTCTGCATCGCCTGAGTTATCTGCTGCGAACTCCCAGCCCCCATGGAGTTCTTCATTTCCTTCAGCTTGGTGGTCATCTTTCTGAGCTTCTGCTGAGCCTGTTGCTGTGCCGACATCGACATTTGTCGCTGGTTTTTGGAAAGCGACTGCTGACTGGACTGCATATCCTGTTGGGGATTATCCTGCTTCATCATTTCCCGGATTTCATCCAACTGCTGTTGAGCCTGGGCGTCTTTGTCCTTGTCCAGCATCTCGTCTATCTTATCAAGCTGCTCCTTCAGGGCGTCCATTT
>DAHVPA010000254.1 GCA_027318525.1 Candidatus Cloacimonadota bacterium
TAGTGGTCCGGAATTGTAGAAGATGACGCCCAAAAAAATCCTGCATATCCAGCTGCTGCCTCTGCTATCAGGAGTGCAGAACGTGATGCTGACACTGCTGGATGGACTGGACCGCGAGGAATTTGAAATCCATGTTGCCTGCCGTCCGCACGGACCGTTGGTCGAAGCACTTAAGCAGCGCGGTATCAGCTATCTCCCTCTGCCACTGTTTGTGCGTGAGCTGTCCGGACTCGATATTCCTGTCTTTTTCCGGCTCTGGCATCTCTGCCGCAAACACAAATTCGACATTGTGCACACGCATTCCTCCAAACCCGGCTTTCTGGGCAGGATTGCAGCACGGCTGGCAAGAGTTCCGCTCATTATCCACACCGGACACGGAGCTCCGTTTTATGACCTGCAACCTCTCCGGGTGCAGAAGTTCTACATGCGGCTCGAACTTTTTGCCGGGCTGTTTTGCGACCGCATGGTCTTCGTCAATAACTACCACCGCAATTTTTATCTGCGGCATAAGCTGCTGAAAGCTTCCAAAGCACTGACCATCTATAATGCGCTCAATCCCTCCCTGCAGGAAAGGCTAGTGCAGCTTCCCCTCAAGGAAAAGAAGCGTGGGGAAACAGTCATTATAGGTTCGGTGCTGCGCTTCACCCGCGCCAAAAACATCGTCATGACCATTATCGCCGCCATCAGAGTCTGCCATGCCAGACGCGATGTGAAGTTCATCTTTGCCGGAGATGGCGAACTGTATGAGCTTTGCTCCAAGATGATAAAGACCAACCGCCTGCAGGAACGCATCCTCCTCCCCGGCTGGCAGGATGATGCTGAGGCTTGCCTGAAGGAATTTGATGTTTACCTGCTCTATTCGGATTATGAAGGTCAGCCGCTGGGCATCATCGAAGCCATGTATGCGGGGATTCCCGTGGCAAGCTCAAACCTTCCCGTCCTCGCAGAACTGGTGAACAAGAGCAACGGCTGGCTCATCCCGCGTGGGCAATTGGACAGACTGGAAGCGGAATTGCATAAAATCATTGACGACCCTGAAAGCTATTATGAAAAAGGAAAAGCCGGACGAAAAAAAGCAGAGGAGCTGTGTTCACATGAGAAATTCCTGGCAGGTTACCTGTCCCTTTATCGGGGTGAAAAACCTTGATTAGCCTGCATCCGGGGCTGTTTATCGGCATTCTGGTCCTTGCCTGGCTGGCTGTGCATCTACTCGTGCCTGTGAACATCCGCATTTCCCGACGTTTAAATATCCTTGCCAATCCCAACGAACGCACCATCCATCAGGTGCCGATGCCCACTGCCGGAGGACTCAGCTTTGGAGTAGTCCTGATTATCATCCAGTTTGGTCTGGGAATCATTTTCCGGCATGAATGGTATGGGCGCAGCCTGATTACACTGGCATTGGTCAGCCTGCTGCTGCTCTGCATCGGTCTGGTTGACGATATCCGCAAAGCGCGTGCCCGTTATAAACTCTTAGGAGAAATCCTGGTCACACTGCTGATGTTTTTTGCCGGTTACAAGGTCGGTTATCTGACCAATCCATTGGGAGATAACTTCATGCTGGGCTGGACTTCACTGCCCATTACCCTGATCTGGTATCTGCTGATTATGAACGCCATCAACCTGATTGATGGGCTGGATGGTCTGGCAGCGGGCATTACCTGCATTGTCAGCCTGGTGCTGGCTGTTATCGGCTTCATCAGCAAAAACCCGCTGGTGCTGATTCTTACTGCCTTGCTCCTGGGCACAAACCTCGCTTTTCTTAAATATAACTTCTACCCTGCCAAAATCTTTATGGGCGATACAGGCAGCCTTCTGATCGGACTTAATCTGGCTGCCATCTCCACAGCCGGCAACCCTGCTTTCAAAGGCATCACGACCATGACCCTGATGGTGCCTGTGATTGCACTTGCCATACCCATCCTTGATACGGGACTGGCTGTCTTTCGCAGAGCTGTCACAGGCAGCAGTATCATCCGTGCCGATAAACGGCATCTGCATCACTACCTGCTAAAGCTGGGGCTTTCACAAACGACCATCGCCCTGCTGACTTACTTTGTAACGGCACTGTTCGGACTCGCCGCCATCGGCTTTTCCTTCAGTTCGACCAAGATACTTTTTTCCTTGCTGGTGCTGCTCATGGCAGTGCTCATCATCCTGGCTTATTACTTGATTCACAGAGGACAAAAATAATGCGCACTTACATTTCTTACAAACATACCTTCATCCTGATGACCTCCCTGTTGCTTCTAATATCAATCAGCCTTTCCGCTCAGCGCTGGCATACTTATACAAACACCAATAACGTGACTGACGTCGTTATGGCAGGCGATAAAATCTACACTGCCACCTGGGGCGGAGTGGTCGAATACATAGAAACCACAAATAGTTGGTGCGATTGTTCGACTACAAACTACAACAGGACCATCACCTCCGTGGACGGTCTTGCATCCAATGACGTACGCACCCTTGCCTATGAAGCCGGAACAGGTGATCTTTGGGCAGGCACAGCCAACAACGGCATCACCATCATCCGGCAAAGCGGACTGCAGAATCTGGATGCCACATCAGGCTTGCCTTCTGATAAAGTGCGCCGCATTATCGTGCACGAAAGCTATATCTACGTCGCCACCGATCAGGGCATCAGCCAGTTCTACTATTTACCCGGAGTC
>DAHVPA010000255.1 GCA_027318525.1 Candidatus Cloacimonadota bacterium
AAGGCGGAATCCAGTTTCTTGGAGACACCCAGATAGGGACAAAGCCCCAAAAAGCGCGCCAGCACAAAGTTCTGAATAAACAGTGCGGAAAGCGACAGGAAGAAGATCTTTGCAAAGAATCCCATGGTTAACCTCTCTTCTTCTGCAGGATATTCATTGTGCCCATGAGCAAGCCCAAAGTGATGAAGGCACCGGGCGTCAGAATCGCAATCAGCATCGGGTCATAGGTGTGAGGCATTATCCTGATGCCTTCCCAATCCCACATGAGCCATTTTCCTGCGCCCCAGGTTCCGGCACCCAGGATTTCCCTGAACGTAGCCATGACAGTCAGGGAACAGGTAAAGCCCAGTCCCATGCCAATGCCGTCTGCCATGGAGTTCATAACGTTGTTTTTACTGGCAAAGGCTTCAGCGCGTCCCATGATGATGCAGTTCACAACTATCAAAGGAATGAATATCCCCAGAGACTTGCTGAGAGCCGGCATATAAGCTGCCATGACCATATCCACAATGGAAACGAAAGCTGCTATGACAACAATGTAAACGGCGATTCTTATCTTATCAGGTGTGAAACCCTTGACGATGGAAATCATGATGTTGGAGCAGACAAGCACAAAGGTGGCTGCCAATCCCATTCCGACTGCGTTGTTGACTGCAGTGGTGGTTGCCAGTGTGGGGCACATTCCCAAAACAATTACGAAGGTCGGATTCTCTTTGATGAATCCTTTCAGCAGTTCCTGCATGAATCTCATTGGGCTCCTCCTTTTCCGGAAGCTGCCAGGTCAGTCTTGACCAGCAGAATGGCATCACGGATGGAATTGGTAATGGCACGGGTCGTGATGGTAGCGCCTGTAATTGATTTAACAGGACCTCCATCCTTATCAACCTTGAGGGTCTCAGCATTCATACCTTTGAATTTGGCGGGAAAGTCCTTATCCTGAGAATGAGTTCCCAGACCGGGAGTCTCATTCTGTGAGATGACTTTCAGGTTGGTAATATTGAAGTCTTTGTCCAATACCACCATTGTTGAAATCAGGCTGCTGTAGCCAGTCTTGGCAGCGATGAAGGAATAGCCCAGCACTTCACCCTTGTCGTCCAATGCAGCATAATAGACAAAGGAAGTATCAGCCGCACATTTCTTTTCTTCAAATGTCTTGGCGGCAGGCATCAGTTCTTTGCGGGTATTGATGGCGTCTTCCGCTTTAAGCTTGTTAATCTGGGGCAGGGTGACACTATTTACCCATGCCAGGATGCCTGTAAAAAAAGCACTGATGGCAAACAGAATCAAACCCAGTCTGACGATATCCTTAAACATGTTTCTTCACCTCCCCAAAAGCTCTTGGAATGGTAAAACGGTCAATCAGCGGCGTGAAGATATTCATAATCAGGATGGAGTAGCAGACACCTTCAGGGAAGCCGCCACGGGTCCTGATTACCACCGTAAAGATACCGCAGCCGATGGCAAAGATTATCCTGCCTGTCTTGGTTATCGGACTGGTGGTATAATCCGTTGCCATGAAGAAAGCTCCCAGCATCAGACCGCCGGAAAACATACTCACCAGAGGCAGCATCATGTAGCTGGAGTCAAGTCCGCTGACACCACCAAAGAGCAGAGTCAGCACAAACACTGTGCCCAGATAGAAGACAGGGATGCGCCATTCGATGATATTGAGATAGATCAGGTAGGCAGCACCAATCAGCAGTGCAAAGGCTGATACTTCACCCAGACAGCCGCCGATATTGCCCCAGAAGAGGTCTTTTATGGCGGTCAGGTTGCAGAGCTGCTGATAGATGTTATTGGCTATATCGTGGTTCTGAACGGGATTGCTGGTCATCGAGCTGATGAATGTAGTATCCCGCAGAGTTTTTATGACGTTCAAAGGTGTAGCTGAAGTGACCAATGTGTAAGCCTTGGGAGCAATGGCTTTGAGATTGGGCAGGACCATATCGGCTTGGATGCCATTGATGGCACCCAGTTTGGTATGGCTCCAACCCGAAGTGATGAGAGTGGGCCAGGAAGCCAGCAGAAAAGCTCTGCCCAGCAAAGCCGGATTGACCACGTTGTGACCCAAACCGCCAAACACCTGTTTTCCGATACCGATGGCGACAATTGCTCCCACTACTGGGAACCACCAGGGCGCATTGGCATCAACATTATATGCCACCAGCATTCCGGTCAGGAAAGCGCTGCCGTCAGCGATTGTAACGGGAATCTTCCTGAACTTCTGAATCAGGGCTTCAGTTGCCATGGCGGCAAAGGCACCCAACAGAGTCAGGTATAACGAATGCCAGCCAAAGAAATAAACCGCTGCAGCCAGAGCGGGAAGCAGGGCGATTATGACCTGCCACATCACCCACGGCACAGATGTCCTATCGTGTAAATGGGGAGCGGGAGTTACGATATATTTATGTTCCATAGCTGTAGCTCCTTACTTGGCACTTCTCTGGATTTCTGCCAGTTTAATTTTACCGGTATCTATCCATTGCACCAGTCTGATATGGGCAGGGCAGACGTAGGCGCAGCTTCCGCACTTCATACAGTCTGTCATACCGGCTTTATCGGCGGTGGTAAAATCACTTGCTTTGACCGCTTGCGCAATCAAGGACGGGAAAAGATTCATGGGACATACATCCACACAGCGTCCGCAGCGCAGACAGGTTCT
>DAHVPA010000256.1 GCA_027318525.1 Candidatus Cloacimonadota bacterium
CCAAATCTACCCGCAGGAAATTATCAGATTTAGCGATCCACAGATCATGAGAGACTTTCGCGTTATTACAATCCAGGTTCAACCCTTCGCCTGGAATCCTGTTACTCAGGAATTGGAAGTTAGAGAAGATATTGAACTCAGAGTAAGGTTTAATAACGAACCTGGTATCAATGAGATGGAAGGTCCGCAATATGTATCATCCAGCTTCGAACACATTTATGAAGCCAATATCCTAAACTTTGGAGATTACAGGAGTGCAATGATTGCCAACAATCCACCTCGTTATCTTGTAATCTACGGTGCAAACTCAGATACTAATTATTTGAACAAAATCAATGACTGGGCTTTTTGGAAAAAGCAAAAAGGTGCAGATGTCCGCATGGTAAGCACAGCCGTGGCAGGAACCACAACCTCTGCCATCAAAAGTTTTATTCAAAACATCTATAATGATATCAATGCCAGACCTGATTATATAGTTCTGATTGGTGATGTGACAGGCTCGTATCCCATCCCTACCTTCACGGAAACTTGGTCGGGGCTAAGCGGGCATGGCGATTACCCATACCAACAACTGGCAGGAGGCACTAACGATTATCTGGGAGACATCTTTCTGGGTCGAATCTCGGCAGAAAACATCAATCAACTGGATGTGATGCTCTCCAAAACCTATTTTTACGAAAAGAACGTCAATGTTAATACAGCTCAGTGGTTGAATAAAATGCTGTTGGTGGGGGACACCAATCCATCAGGCATGGGGTGCCAATATACAATGAAGAATATCAAGGACGTTTCATTACATTATAATCCTGATTATACATATACAGAACTTTATGGTGATCCATCTGCTTCAGGCATGGATAGCGCCATTAATCAAGGTGTTGGCTTCTTCTGGTATCGCGGGTGGATAGGTATTAGCGGCTGGAGCCCAAGCTCTTCTCTTGTGAATGGGACCAAGCTTCCACACGCAATAGTGGTAACCTGCGGAACAAATAACTTCTCCAGTGGCGAAGGCACAATGGAGAAATTTGTGCGTTCCATCGGAACTGCAGCTGTTCCTGCCGGAGCAGTAACCGCCATAGGAATGGAAACCTCACATACCAACCCGTTATGTAATAATGCTCTGGAAATAGGTATGGCAGCTGGTATTTTCGTCCATGGAATGCGTTCCATGGGAGAAGCCCAACTCAATGGAAAACTCTTTCTCAGCATGATGTATGGTCAAAACCATAGCGTCCCGGTCAATTATTCCAATCATTGGAACAACTTGATGGGTGACCCCACTATGGAAGTTTTCACAGGAATTCCCAGCACCTTTTCCAGCACAGCGCCTGATTCATTACCATATGGCAGCACAAACCTGGAACTGAATGTTTTGAACCAAAACGGAGTTCCGGTTGAGAATGCTTGCGTCACAATCAGTCAGGGCAATATAGTTTTGGCTCGCACTTATACAAATGCTTTGGGAGCAGCTTATCTCTTTGTCAGCACCGCATTGAATACCGGTAGTGCAGTGGTGACAATATCCAAGCATGATTATAAACCTTTGCAGAAAACAGTTAACGTTTATGGAAGCGGATCGTTGGTGACCGGCTTGACTATGATTGACGATGACAATGTCGGCAATTCCAACGGTAACAGCAACTCTGCAGCAAATAGCGGAGAAAGCCTGGAAATCCTCTTCTCAGTAAAAAATACAACCCAGGCTATGATCAATAGTGTTTCAGGTACAATATCCAGCACTAATCCCTATGTAACAATTACCAGTAATGCAGTAAATTTTGCCAGTGTGGACGTTGGTTCATCCAATTACTCACTCATTCCTGTAGTTGTCCAGATTGCTCCGAATTGCCCCAATAATTCGATTATCCGCTTTGATATGCAACTTACGAGTGGTGATACTGTTAGTTATAATTTCCCCAGTTATATTAATGTTACTGACGCATATATGAATTTTGTGGCATATCAGGTCAATGACACAAACAACCAAGCCCTTGATCCCAATGAATCAGCGGCATTTACTGTTACTGTAAAGAATAACGGTACTGTTCCGATTTCTGACATTTATGCAATGCTGATAACCCAAAATGATCTTGTTCAGGTAGTAGACAATACTGCCTATTTTGGCAACATTATGGTGGGAACACAGATAACCTGTTCGGCAGATTCATTCAGGATTGCCGGCAGACCGCAGCTTCTTCCCGGAGCTCAGATTCCGATGCGGCTTAAGCTGTATAACTCAAATGGATTCCTGCAATGGGTGGATTTTATCCTGAATGTGGGGGTTGTGGTTTCTACTAATCCTTTGGGACCGGATGCTTATGGTTATGTGATGTATGATATTACTGATACCGCTTATGAAGATAGCCCCACCTATCAGTGGGTCGGGATTGCTCCCGCAGAAGGCGGACAAGGCACCTTACTGTCTTTTTCAGATAACAGTGTGGACGGCGAAGGTGATGCTGTGGGCGCTATCTCTACTCTGCCCGTAACTTTGCCTTTCTCATTCAGATTTTACGGTCAGTCTTACTCCTCAATTACAGTCAGTTCAAACGGATTTATGACCTTTATGCCTACGGAAAACGGCAACTGGAGAAATTGCCCCGTTCCCGGTTATGGCGCTCCCAGTCCTTTGATTGCACCTTTCTGGGATGATTTG
>DAHVPA010000257.1 GCA_027318525.1 Candidatus Cloacimonadota bacterium
GCTTTATCCCGGAATGCCGCTCAGTTCCTGCATTTTCGCCCTGTTCCTAAACTTTCTGAGACCCAGACCTTATAGGATAAATACGCCCACAGAATCCAACCAGATTGCTTCCATCACCAATGTGATGGATACCCGCAACCTGAGAGCAGATAAAATCACCTTCCTGAACCTGACGGAAGGCATTCTGCCCAGCACCCGCAATCCTGTTTGGCTGTTTAATGAACGGCAGCAAAAAGAAATCGGGCTCAAGACCTGGGAAGTGGTGCGCAATTGGGAGCGATACTATTTTTTCAGGATTATTGCCACTGCCGGTGAAATCGAAGCCTACACTGTCGTAAATCAGGACAAAGACATTGAATCCAGCTCGTTTCTCAATGAGTTGTTTGAATTCTGCAAAACCCGGCAGACAGAGCATCCGCCTTTGTGGGAAAAGGTTTCCATCCCTGCCGATACGTTGCTGAGGAATCTGTTTCCGACGGGTTCGGACAGTCCTCTGGCTGCTCAGACAAGTCTTTTGGAACTTAGTCAGCCGGATAAGCATGCCGCCTTTTTCAGCATTCCGTTCAGAGCTGAATCGGATTTATGCGGCAAGGACGCAATCTCCCTTTCCTGGAGCTCCTGCGAACACTTTCTGTATAATCAGGTGCTCTATTTCCTGCGTGATGTAAAAAAAATCAAAGAACGGACCTATAAAATTGATGAAACGCTCAATCGCAGAATGTTCGGCAAACTGCTGCATCACTATCTGATGGTCATCAGCCAGAGACTGGCTGAGCAGCATAAAGGCTTGCTTTCCATGCGCTGGGAATGGCTTTCCGAAAGCTTTTTACAGTCCAATCTGAACAGCGCTTTGGCAGATAAAAAGCTTATCTACCAGATGCCTGCCAATTACAATAAACAGTTTCTGGCGGAACTGCTTTCACCCTTCCTGACAGACACGGCAGCCAGGTTTTTCCGCGATGAACTCGATGCCAGGCTCGATTCGTCTTCAGAGTTTATCACCCTTATCCCCGAAAATGAAGAATACGATGGAGCAAGGGAAAGCTATAAACTGCTGATGGCTGCGGATGATTCCACCCGGGGCTTGAAATTCCTGGTCAAAGGCAGGGCGGATTTGCGCCTGGAAACTGCTTCCAGACGCTATATAATAGACTTTAAGACAGGCGGATATCACGAACTGCAGCTCGTTTTTTATATGTGGTATTATTACCTGATTGAGCAACCTGAGCTGGAGGAAAGCATTGATGCTTTTGTCTATAAACTGCTGGATAAAAAGCTCTTAAAGGTGGATACTCAACATAAGCATACGCCGGATAAGCTGAAGGAAGCTTTGAAAGAAGCGCTGGCAAGCCTTATGGAATCAGGCTATAAACCACCTTCCCAAATCAACTGGTATGACCGCAGCCTTGGTATCAGCCGGGTTGACCTGCTTAAGAACATTGAGCCGCAGGCGGGGGAGGAATAACATGCCGGTGAAAAAGATAATCACAGCCAGCGCCGGAACCGGCAAGACCTATAGACTCTCCCTGGAGTTTTTGGGCTTGATTTACACCTGCAGTCCATATCCGGAATTCCGTTTTGACCAGATTCTGGTCATTACTTTCACCAAAAAAGCCACAGCAGAAATCCGGGACAGGATTTATCGTCATTTATACAACCTGGGAAACAAAGCTGATGATTGGCGGGAGCTGGCTCTGAACCTGAAGGAGACAGTCCTTGGCAGGCAGGTTTCCGATAAGGATAATCCGCTCACAGACAGCGAAACAAGGCTCTTCCTCCAAGCCTGGCAGCATCTTTCCTGCCATCGTGATGAATTGCAGGTAATGACCATAGACGCTTATGTCCACAGCATCTTCCGCAATCTGATCAGACCTGCCCGCGGGATTGACAGCTTTCGCCTTGATAGCGAAGCTATTCGCAAACGCATTCCCATGCTCTATAACGAATTGATGACTCCGGCTTTTATGGAGCAGGTTAAGCTCATCCTTTCCAGGCATATGCGTCCTTCGCTGGATGAGTATTCCGAATTTTTTCAGAAGCTGATTAGAGAACGATGGCTCTATTTCCAATCTGAAGCTGAAAGCGGATATATAGAGCCCGGCTCCCTGGCATATTATGCCGGTCGTGAAACAGAGTGGGAAACAGCTGCCGCCAAGGCAAAAGCTGAGTGTCAGGATGCCTTCAGGCAGATGGTGGAAAGCTTCTGTTCAGATTGCGAAAAAGCTCCCCTCAAGAGTAAAACACCTTTGGTTCTGGACTCCGGACTGGTAAAAAAAGACTTCTTCAGTTTATTCATCGAGTTTCCTGATGATTTGCATCAGATTCCCGACATTATCGAAAAACGCCTGAAGGAAGACAGCTTTGTGCGTGATTTGCTGGATGTTTTGGTTAAGCATGGTCCTTTCTGGAGCGGTTCAAAACTGCGGAGCATAGAACCGTCATTATTAGAAGGATGGAAAAAGCTGCACTGCCAAACAGTGGAAAAGCTGGCGGACTATCTGGTCTTCCATTTGTTTCTGCCGGAACAGAAAGAGATAAAAGATTTGTGGAAATCTGTTCTGATGCAGTATGATAAGCTGCTCTTCAGGCATAAGGACTTCACTTTTGACGATATTTCCTGGCTGACCTATGAAGGATTG
>DAHVPA010000258.1 GCA_027318525.1 Candidatus Cloacimonadota bacterium
CATAATCAGGGCAAAGACCAGTGATGCGCCCAACACCACTACAAATGCCCAGGGCGATTGCTGCAGCGGCAGGTGGATATTCATGCCATACATGCTGAAAATCATGGTCGGAATGGCGATGATGATTGTAATCACGGTGAGGAACTTCATAACGATATTGAGGTTGTTGGAGATAACTGAGGCAAAGGCATCCATCATCCCGCTCAGGATGTCGCTATAGATGTTTGCCATATCGATTGCCTGCTTGTTTTCGATAATCACGTCGTCAATCATGTCCTCGCCTTCCGGATCGTTTTGCAGCCAGCGTGAACGCTGTATGCGCTCCAGAATCAACTCGTTAGATTTGAGGGAAGTCGTGAAATAGACCAGCGATTTTTCCAGTCTGAGTAGGCGGATAAGTTCCTTATTTTTCATGGAAACGTGCAGTTCCTGCTCGATTACGTTGGTGCGCCGGTTTATCTCTTTCAGGTAACGCAGGTAATAGATGGACGTGCGCAGATTGATATTGAGGATAAAGCTTTGCGGTGTAATGTTAAAGGGACGGTGTTTGCCTTCCAGGAAAGTGGTCAGGATTTCCTGGTCAAAAAATGACACGGTGATGATTTTTTCGGGTAGGATAATCAAGCCCAAAGGCACCGTGGCAAAAGGCAGTTTGGACGTTTTGTGCTTGAAAAATACTGGCACGCGCATAATTATCAGTATGGAGCCGTTATCATACTCCAGACGGGAGTTTTCATCTGAGTCCTTTAGGTCTGTGATGAAATCCTCCGGCAGCTCATATTTGGTGATGATTTGCTCAATCTCTGCGGTATCCGGCTCTTCCAGATGAATCCAAAAGGCTTCATCCAGATTAGCCGTGGGCGTGAACTTAGTTTCGCTGTGAACATAAGCGCTGATCATTCCTGCCTCCTTTCCGTTAACTGCAAGCTTTTTAAGGTTTTTTTCTAAAGCGTGAACCATCTTTTTGCACCCTGCAAAGCTGGCAACAGATTTGTTTTTACTACCTATCTATCCTCTTTCCCTGCAAATCTTTATACTCACATACCAACCTCCTTTGACACTCCCTCCCAGCATTCATCATCCTTAATCGCATTACTTAACCATTACTATACTATTACGGTAGCATTACGGTCATTAACCGTATTGATACCGTAATACTACCGTAATAGAACCGTAGTGCAGTTATGGTTAAGTTAAGGGAAGAAAATGGAAAAAAAGAGGTTGCCCAGAGAAGGACAACCTGTTGTTAAAAGATAAGATAGTGATATTAAAAGGGGGCTTCTGCGACTTTTTTGAGCCGGATGTCAGTGACAGACATCGCCTGATTGCGGGTGTTGTCCTTGGGTCCGGAGGAAAGGAAGCTGCAGAGCAGTTCTCCTTTATCCAAACCGGTAATGACAATGGTTCCGGATGGACGGGAAATGTTTTCGCGCTGAATTATCTGTCCTTTGAGGGTGCAGTTGATTTTATATTCTTTTTTACCGAACAGGGACATCAGCCAGTTGGGCTTGAGCAGGACTGTATCATTGATGACAGCGTCTCCGATATAGCCCTTTACCTTGCCCTGGGCATTGAGCATCAGCATGAAACCGATTTCGCGCTGATTCACGAGGGTGTTGGGAATCTGATTTTTACCGAGACCGAGCCAGGAACCCTCAAATCCGGTGGGTGCAGGAGCAGGTTTGTAAGCAGTGCATCCTGCCAGACCAATCAGAATCAAGGCAAAAAGCATCAGTTTGAGAGCCGTCAGGGTATTAATGCGTAACATTACATCTCCTAATATATTTACTTGTAAAATAACACTATCCGTTAGTGGAGTAATTACTAAAAAGGGCTGCTTCCCAAACCGGGAAACAACCCTCATCTGAAAGTGATTCTATCCGGCTAAACCATCTCTATGGTTTTCTTGGGACATTTTTCAGCGCAAAGTCCGCATCCGATACAGATTTCCTGATTGACCACATGCACCTTTTTGACTTCGCCGGTAATAGCCTGGACAGGGCAGTTCTTGGCGCAGATGGTGCAGCCGATGCAGCCTTCAGGAATGATGTGAGCTTTTTTGCGGTGTCCGGAAAGCTGGTCCTCAATGGCTTTGGTGGGGCACACTGTAGCGCATTGACCGCAATTGATGCATTTGGTATAATCGATACGGGCAAGGTTGTTGCTGACAGTGATTGCCTGGGTGGGGCATTTTTTGGCACAGAGTCCGCAGCCGATGCAGGGATGACCGCTGCCGCAGAGGACTTTGGCAGTGGGACCCTTGTCCTTGGAGGAGCATCTGACAAAGACGGTGAACTTCTCGGGAACGAGTAAGGGAATCTTGCGGGGACAGGCTTTGACGCAGGCACCGCAGCCGGTGCACTTTTCCTTATCCACGCAGCGCATGCCATATTCGTCAACAGAAAGGGCGTCAAATTTGCAGGACCTGACGCAATCGTTAAAGCCCATGCAGCCCCAACGGCAGGAATTAGGTCCGTCAGCAATGTTGACAGCGGATTTACAGCTTTCTATACCCTGGTAGTTATACTTCCAGTTGTTATTCTTATAACCGCCGCTGCTGCAGTGAAAGACAGCAATCTTCCGGCTGGATGCGGAGGCTTCCATTCCCATAG
>DAHVPA010000259.1 GCA_027318525.1 Candidatus Cloacimonadota bacterium
CTCTTTCCTTGCATGCTTGGTTGTCCCGCTCTTTCCCCGCTGCCTCTCGGGAAAAGTCCGGGAGGCTGGCGGAGGCTGCGGGATGGGTAAGCAAGCAGGATGCAGGCAGGATAAGGGTTGGGGAGAGGGTAGAGGTGAAAAAGAAAACCCCGTTTCAACAGTCATGCAGAAACGGGGATTAAGTATCTAAAAGGATTGATTAACAGTTATTTAATGACTGATTTTAGTTTTTCCCTGATTTTCTCGATGGTGGTTAAGCCCACGATTTGTTCAACCACTACTCCGCCGGAAAAGATAAGCAGAGAGGGGATTGACATGATTGAATACTGGGAAGCAAGACCGGCTTCGTCATCGACATTGAGCTTGCCGACCACCATCCTGCCTTCGTATTCGTTGGCAACATTTTGAATCACGGGAGCAATTGCTTTGCAGGGACCGCACCAGGGCGCCCAGAAATCCACCAGGACAGGCAGTTCTGACTGCAAAACATCGGAGGTGAAGTTGTCCTTATTGAATTCGCGCAGCGCCATAAGCTACTCGACTATGGCAAGGATGTCGCTCTTGGACAAAATCAGGTATTTTTCCCCATCCAGTTCTATTTCGGTGCCGGAGTATTTGCCGTAAAGGACTGTGTCTCCGACTTTGACGGCTTTTACCAGGTCTTCGTCGGTGCCGACTGCGACAACCTGAGCCATCTGGGGTTTTTCTTTGGCTGTATCGGGGATGATGATGCCGCCAATCTTCTTTTCTTCGGCAGCTCCGGAAAGCTTAACGACCACATGGTCTTCAATGGGTTTGAGTTTCATTGTGAACCTCCATCTTTATTCTAAATTTAGTTTTAATCGTTACTCAGCGAAAGCTGAGCTGTTTCTTAGCAGTCATTTTTTTAGAGTGCTAATTTGTGTCAAGGTTTTTGTTGCAGACTCGCCTCAATAGCTAAGCGCCTGATATATTTCGGCAGCATATTGCAGCAGGCGTTCATCACGATTTGCCCCACCAATTATCTGCAGTCCCAAAGGCATGTTGTGAGCTGATTTACCGGCGGGGATGGTGATGGAAGGCAGTCCTATAAAGGTCCAGGGCAGGCTCATCAAAGGATTTCCCGTATATGACAAGCCTTTGGGAGCTGATGAGGTGGTGGCGGGAGCAATCCAAAGGTCGATGTTTTGATTGTGCATCACTTCCCGCATGGTCTGCTGATAGGTTTGCTGGATTACTTTATCGGCTGCCAGAGCCGCTTTGGTTACCTTGCTGCCTTGCATATACAGTTCCCGGGATGGCTCTGAATAGAGTTCGCCATATTCGGCATAAAGTTTCTTATGGTTACGGGCAAATTCTGCAGCAATCAGCTCTCTGTGCACCTTGTTGATTTGGGCGATATCCTTGAACATGGGATAGCTGCTGATTTCATAACCGCGGTCGGTGAGCACATCCACTTTTTCATAAAAACGGTTGAAGGCATCATAGTCTGCCTGAACCAGAAAAGCGTCTGCCGGCAAAAACAGGCGGGGTTTGGCAATGGTGCGCACAGTCGGGTCCCAGTCTGTCACAAAAAGTCCGGCTGTAAGCTGGATTCCCGTTAAGTCCTGAGCAAAGAATCCCACCTGGTCCACAGACTGGGCAAAGGGCACAATGCCGTCGGTGGGGAGCCTGCCGTAACTGGGCTTGAATCCGAAAATGCCGCAATAAGCTGCGGGTCGGATAACGGAGGCGATGGTCTGAGTGCCAAAAGCAAGCGGACACAAACCCGCTGCCACAGCAGCGGCAGAACCGCTGGAAGAACCTCCTGGTGTGTAATCGGGATTGTAGGGATTGCGGGTGGGGGCAGGGCTGAAATAGGCAAATTCAGTTGTGAAGGTCTTGCCCAGAATCAATGCTCCTGCAGCTTTGAGCCTGGTAACAAGGCTGGCTTCGGGACCCTGGAAAGCGGTGACCGGAATTTGGGAACCGGCTCGGGTGGGCATTCCTTCCACGTTGAAGAGGTCTTTTATTCCCACCAAAACACCATAGAGAGGAGGTCTATCGGCGGGATTGGGATACTTGTCCTGCAGAACGGCAGCCTCAGCCAAAAGACGTTTTTTGCGTCCTTTTTCAGGTAAAAACGAATGGATTTCCTTATCCACGCTGTCCAATCTTTTGCAGGTTTCCAGGATATAATCTTCCAGCGCCAAGGTGTTGTTACGCAGGGCAATGCTCAGTTCGCTCAGGGAGGAGGATTTGAAATACATGTCAGATTACTCCTTCCCGCTGGAGTTGATCCAGTTCGCTATCGCTGATGCCGAGCCATCCGCCATAGATTTCGCGGTTATGCTCGCCGACTTCAGGGACCTTTTCACGTGTGGGAGTCTCTGCTACAGAAGTCATCTTGATGGGGTTGCCGGCAATCTTAACAGTGCCTGCGATGCTGTCCTTAACCTCGACAATCATGTTGCGTGCGAGCACCTGCGGGTCTTGCATAACGTGCTCCACACTGTTGATGGGGGCGCAGGGCAGCTTCACCTGTTCAAACAAGTTCAGCCAATCCTGCGCTTTACGGGTTAGAAAGATTTCTGCCAGGATGCAATTGAGAGCATCTATGTGCTCGGTACGGAGCTTGTTGGTGGTAAAACG
>DAHVPA010000025.1 GCA_027318525.1 Candidatus Cloacimonadota bacterium
GGCACTGAAATCAAGTCCATCCGTGCCGGCAAGGTCAACTTCAAAGACAGCTACGCCAAGATCAATGATGGTGAGGTCTGGCTGATGAATCTGCACATCAGTCCCTGGGAAACAGCTTCTTTCTTTAACCATGACCCCGAACGCAAACGTAAACTATTGCTCAACCGCCACGAGATCAAGCGCCTCAAGGTCAAGGTGGAAGAACAGGGCATGACCCTTGTGCCCCTTGAACTCTACATCAACGAAACCGGCAAATGCAAGGTCAAGCTTGCCCTCGCCAAGGGCAAACATTTCTACGATAAAAGGGAAACGCTCCAGAAAAAAGACTTGGAGCGTGAAAGGGAACGCGACCGCAGTTAATCAGGATTCTGAACGGTTACTAATATATAGAGCAATATCCCGATATTGATTAGAAGGTGCTTATGAGAAACAAGCTTTGTCTTCTACTGGTAATAAGCCTTGCTTTACTGCTTACCTCGTGCGATTTTTACAAGATGATTGTTCCGCAACCTATCAAAGAGCATTACCTGAAGGGCTACGTTAAAGACGCTGCGGGTAATATCATCACAGATGCCTCCATCTATGTGGTTTTCGAGCCCATAGAATTCTCCAAAGGGATTAATGATTCAATCATCGAGATATCTGAGTTCTTTTATGCAGAGGAGACAGAGCAGCATTATCTAAATGTAACCTGGATAACGATAACAGAATCAAATGTAACCGGTTTTTATCTGCTCAAGAACACAATCAATGATATTAGTACATCCCATACAATCACTTCCCTGATACCAGCCACCAACACAAATCAGCCTCACACTTATTCCTATTTGGATACGGACGTATCCATAGGTAGTTACTATTATTGGCTTAAAGCAGTGGAAGCTGATACGATTATCTCCTATTACGGACCTGTTGTAGGTAATGTTACCATGATGCCGGGAATTCCCAACGACTGGGGCATCCATGTCTCTCCCAATCCTGTCTCCGATGGCTGCACCATTGCTTATGATGTGAAGGAAGACCGCCACGTCAAGATATGGGTAAATTGCCGGTTTGACACCACTTCTGTTATTCTGTATGAGGGCAACCGCAGTGCCGGGAGACATTCTTTGTCCTGGAATGGCTACGGGCAAGATGAAACACCTGTCTGTAACGGCTTATACGTGGTTCATGCCTCGTTCACGATTGAGAACAGCGTCATTCAGCATCTGGAAAGTGCGCTCCTGTTTGTCAATAACCGGCAATTGAGCAACAAGCCCTACACCAAATCCACCACCGAAGGTTACCGCATCCCTATCAGGGAATATCTGAAACCGGGGGAAGATTTCCAGTCAACAGACCTGTCCGGAAATCAGCTCAATATTTATAAAATCAGCGGCAGTTATACTATCTATGTCAAGAAACCGGGTTACCACACAGAAAGCCGTTTCATTAGCATAACCAATAGCAGTAAAGATAGAATTGCTGACTTTGTCCTACATCCGATGGTTAAGACAAATAAGTAGATTTATATACAGTTCATGGTAAGATAGTGTGTTGTTTGAAAACAAGCAATCCCTTATAGCACAGCCTATTATATATGTTATCCCTGTTTGACCCTCGGGGTTTTAATCCTTGTCTGTCTCGTCCATAGGTTCTTCCACGAGGATGGAGGCAGGCTGCTCCTGCAGTCCGGCAGCTTCGTCCAGATGGCAGAGGACAGTTTCTCCTCCGAAGACAGTTTCGCCTTCTTTGACGAGCACTTTGATTCCCGCAGGCAGATACAGGGTAATGATGCCGCTGCCGATGATGATTCCGATTACTCCGCCGTGCACAGGGATATGTTCAAAGATATGAAGGCGGGCAGCCTTGATTTTGAGGCGGAGTTGCCCCAATTTACTGTTAAATAGCCAGGAATCGGCTTTTTCCATTTCCAGATTCAGCCAGGGTAATCTGAGTTCCGCTATATCCAGCCAGGATTTGCGGATGGTGATGGAGGTCATGTCCTCACCCTTGCGCACAGCCTGGACTTTGCCGTCCACGGGGCAGACAAAGGCATTCGTTTCCGGTTCGGCAATCTTATTTTTGGTGCGCAGCAGCACTCTTTCCAGCAGATACCAGGCAAAGGCTGCCAGAGCGGGATAAATCAGCCATTTCATAGGTGAAAGGATATTCACACCCATCAGAAGCATGACAACCAGAAGCGGGATAAGCTGGCGTTTGAACTGGATAAACTTGATTTTGTGCAGGACTTTGGGGTCGCTCAGCAGGCTGCGGACTTTTTTCAGCTCTTCAGACATTACACTTTCTCCTTTGTAATCATGACAACACTCCGGATTTTATCCGGTATCAAGCTTTTACATGCCATTTTCAAGCCTGAATTCATAAAATTTCATCCCCTCTTCCTCTTTTGCCCGGAGGGGTTATCGTGGGGAAAGCCCTCGAAGACCCCTCGTTGACCCCTCGCAGCAATTATGCTGTTCCATAGGTCATACAGGGGATGTCCAAACCGGGTTAACTTACGGTTTTGGTTCTATATAGCGGGTCCACTCGCTGGTGCGCCCGATCAGACTGACTCCGATGAAACCGCGCAGCTTGAGCAGGTTGGGATTAGCCAGTTCTGCCTGGGCGGAATAGGTCTTGCCGCTTTTGGGGTCATAAATCTTGCCTTTGTCATACTTATTACCGCTTTTATGCTGCAGATTGGTGAGGACTACCAAGCCCAGACGGGGACGGCTCTTCAGCTTGGGGTCGGGATTTTCCACATCAGTCTTGGGCTTGCCTTTGGCATCCAGCGGATTCTTCAACCAGTTGACCTGGCCAAAGTACTTACCGTTCTTGACAGTGATGTCGATGCGGGCGTCTTTTTCCGCATTATACCAAGTCCCGAGGATGGCATCACCGCCGGCAGCTTTTTGGGAAAATACGGGAAAAACAGCCAGCAGCAAGGCTGCCAGACAGGTTAAGATCAGTATTTTCTTCATGGGTTACTCCTTTGGATCAGAGTTTATATTACTGGAACACGAAACACACGAAAAGAACGAAAAACACGAAGGGGATTTATTTCAGAAGGACTATCCCTTTGCGGCTTTACTTCTTTGCACCTTTGCGTTTAAAAAGAACTTAAACAAAACTGGATTTCTGCCTGAAACGGAAGGGCAGGTGTCATATGATACCGCAGCGGCGCAGAATAAAGTCCACATTGCGCAGATAGCGGCTGTAATCAAAGATATCACGGATTTGCTGTTCGGACAGGACTTTGGTGACATCACCATCCTGCAGGATAAGGTCGATAAAGGGCTGACCGTTTTTCCAGCAGAGCATGGCATTGCGCTGAACCATGGCATAGGCATCCTCGCGGGAAACTCCGGCATTGGCAAGGTGCAGCAGTAAGGCTTGGGAAAAGACCAAGCCATTAGTCTTTTCGATGTTTCTGAGCATGTTTTCGGGATAAACGAGCAGGTTTTCCATCAGGTCAATCGCCTTGCCCAGCATATAATGAATCAAGATGCAGGAATCGGGCAAAATGATGCGTTCCACCGAGGAATGGGAGATGTCGCGTTCATGCCAGAGGGCGTTGTTTTCAAAGGCGGACATAGCATTGCTTCTGATGACTCTGGCAAGTCCGCAAAGCTGCTCACTGACGATGGGGTTGCGCTTGTGGGGCATGGCGGAAGACCCTTTCTGTCCCGGAGCGAAGGGTTCTTCCACTTCCCGGACTTCGGTGCGCTGCAGATGGCGCACTTCCAAGGCGATTTTCTCCATTGTGGAAGCAATGATTGCCAGGATGGACATGAAATGGGCATGGCGGTCACGCTGGATGACCTGGGTGGAGACATTGACGGGAGTAAGCTCAAGGTATCTGCAGGCGATTTCCTCAACCTGCGGGTCGAGATGGGCATAGTTGCCCACGGCACCGGAAAGCTGTCCCACACTCACGGTTTCGATGGCGTCTTGCAGACGCAGGATATTGCGCTGGGTCTCGTCATACCAAAGGGCATACTTGAGCCCGAAGGAGGTGGGTTCGGCATGGATGCCGTGCGAACGTCCCATGCAAAGGGTGTTTTTATAGGCTTTTGCCTTCAGTTTTAGGACTTCGCTTAGTCTGTGCAATTCGGATAAAATCAATAAACCTGACTGCTTTAACTGCAGGGCGGTGGCTGTGTCCAGCACATCGGAGGAGGTCATGCCATAATGAATCCAGCGCGAAGCAGGTCCCACATACTCGGCAACGTTGGTCAGAAAGGCTATCACATCATGCCGGGTGATGGCTTCAATCTCGTCGATGCGGTCGGCGTCAAAGTCCGCCTTGTCCAGAATCTGCTGCAAATCTTCCGCCGGGATAATACCGGTTTCCTGCATGGCGCGGCAAGCTGCAAGCTCAACGTCCAGCCAGCACTGGTAACGGTTTTCAGCGGTCCAGATGCGCTCCATCTCGGGACGGGTATAACGTTTTATCATCTCACTCCCTGTCTGGCGGATTATTCCAGTTGGATGCCCAATTGGTCGAGGTTCAGCTCCTGCAGGTTCATACCCTTGAGCAGGTCTTCCAGCTTGATGTCTTCGGGATGCAGGTCTTTGAGCAGGTCTTTCAGGGTCATATCGTTGAGGTTTAGCTTGTCCATCAACTGGTCGAGGTTCATGCCCTTAAACTGCTCCATATCGAGCTGGAGCGAATCAAGCTTAAGGCTGTCCAGACCCAGGTCCTTGAGGTTAAGCTCACCCAGTTTCAAGCTGTCCAGCAGCACTCCCAGCTTGACTTCACTCAGTTTTAGGCTGTCCAGCAGGGCAGCGATGTGGGGGTCGTCGAGATTAAGCTCAAAGAACTTGCCTTCGGAAGGCGTCAGTTCAGCAGCAGGGGTTTCGGGCAGCAGCGGGGCATTGGGGTCAAGCAACGGAATTATCTTGATGTTGCCGTATTTCTGCTGATTGATTTGCAGTTCGACAATCCGTTCGCCTTCGTGGTCAAACAGCATTTTTGTAGGCTGGTTGCGGCGGTTATAGATGATTTCAGCTTTCATCCCGAAATCAGGGCTGGAGATTTTCACCAGGCGGTGCTTTTTATCAAAGTTGTAAGTGATGGGTCCGAGCGCTATTTTGCGGCTGGCAAGGATTTCCTGGGAATGGGCTTTGAGCGAATCGGCAAAATGAACCAGGCTGCGGACGGCATCAGTAGGAATGAACCAGTTCAGGTCAATATCTGCCAGTTGCTGGATGGAAGGTGCGTCGAGCAGGATTTTGTCTTTCAAATATAGAGTGGCAAGAGGTTTGGCTTGCAAGCCCATGACTCCGCTGTCCAGGACGTCCAGTCGCATTTCCTGCTGGTTGCGGGCAAAGACGAAGTTCTTGCGGGCGGAAAAAGGCTCCATCTGGACTTGGATGATGCCTTCCCAGCGGAATTGCTGCCAGGTCTTCAAATTGTTCTGCAAATCCTTGGCTGGATTTGGCTTGGCTACAAGTCCTGAAACCAGTAACAATGTTGCCAATAGCATGATAAGGGTGGTTTTCTTCATAGTTTACTCCGATTTTTTAGGGTTGCTCCTTTTATGCAGGATATAAATCCCTGCCGCTGCTGCAATCACCATTAACAGACTCAGCAGCATACCTACAGTCATAAAGCCTAAGAAAAGTCCGTTGCGGTAAAGGTCGATGACATCCGGCTGACGGAAAAACTCAATAATTATGCGGAAGATACCGTAACATCCGATAAATGCCCAGAAACCCATACCGGGAGTCTTGGTGCGGCGATAGACCAACTGGCAAATGAGGGCGAGGACTACCCCTTCCAGAAAGAACTCGTAAAGCTGGGATGGATGCCGGGGTTGACCGTCAGATTCCGGGAAAATCATTGCCCAGGGAACAGAGGTCGGTCTGCCATAAAGCTCGCCGTTGATGAAGTTGCCAAGCCGTCCCAGACCCAGTCCGATTGCGACTAATGGCATCATCGGGTCTGCCAGTTTCCAGAAATTCAGCTTGTGCTTCTTCAAGTAATACCAGCCGGCAAGGATTACGCCCAATGCACCGCCATGGAAGGACATTCCTCCAGACCAGATGGCAAATATCTCCAAAGGATGATTCAGATAATACGGAAAGTTGTAAAACAGGACATAACCCAGCCTGCCGCCAATGATTACCCCCAGCATGATGGCAAAGATCAGCCCCTCATATTGCTCTTTGGGCAGGACGATGCCTTTCAGCTTAAGGTTCTTCTTGTAGAAGATATAACCCAGAACAAAACTGATGACGTAAAACAGACCATACCAGCGTATCTGCAAAGGCATTCCGAACAGATTAAACTTAACGATGTCAGGGTTTATCTGGGGAAAGGCTATCATATTGCCATCCTGTTATTATTTGGTGATATTGTTCAGAGTGGTGATGATTTTCTCAACTGCTTCATCTGGGTCACCATCAAACTTCTCGGTGAGTTTGTCATGCTTGGGAGTGAAGATACGCATGACCTGTGTGGGTGAGCCGTTAAGACCGACCAGCTTTTCTTCCAGACCGAGGTCGGAGCAGTTCCAGACTAGTAGTTCAGCAGACTTGGCTTTCATTTTGCCGCGTAGGGAAGGGAGACGGGGTGTGTTAATCTCCTTTACCACGCTGATGAGGGCGGGAAGCTGCATCTCAACCTTGTCGCTGCCATCTTCCATTAGGCGCTCGACCAGCATCTTTTTGCCCTCCAGGTTGTCCACCTTGCGCACAAAGCAGGTCTGGGGAAGTTTCAAATGTGCTGCGATACCGGGTCCAACCTGTGCCGTATCACCGTCAATAGCTTGCTGACCTGTGATGATAAGGTCAAACTCGCCTATCTTTTTAATGGCGGCAGCCAGGGTATAACTGGTTGCCCAGGTGTCTGCACCGGCAAATTTGCGGTCTGAAAGCAGGATTATCTCGTCAGCACCAAGGGATATCGCTTCCCTTAGGACTGCTTCCACCTGAGGCGGTCCCATGCTTACGATGGTAACCTTGCCGCCAAATTTCTCCTTGAGGCGGACAGCTTCTTCCACGGCATAGGTGTCAAATGGGTTAAGGATGCTTTCCACACCTTCACGGACGAGCGTATTGGTCACGGGGTCAATCTTGATTTCTGTGGTATTGGGCACTTGTTTAACGCACACGATTATGTTCATTTTGGTTTTATCCCTGTTTGTAGTATTGTTTGATGGTTTGGACGACATAGTCCAGTTGCTCTGTCGTAAGTTCTGAATAGATGGGGATGGAGAGGACTTTTTCAGCCAGTTCTTCCGATACGGGGAAGTCTCCCTTTTTCCCGCCGAGTAATGCAAAGCATTCCTGCAGATGGAGTGGCAGAGGATAATAGACAGCGCAGCCTATTTCTTTGTCATTGAGGTGCTTCATCAGACCTTGCCTGTCTTCGGCAATCAGAGTGAACTGGTTATAAATGGTCCAGGCTTTGGGATGAATATAGGGCAGTTTGATTTGAGGAACATCGCCAAGGTGCTGATAATAGTATTCGGCATTTTTACGGCGTGCTTCCGACCACCCCTGCAGATAGTCCAGCTTGATGGAAAGGATGGCTGCCTGCAGTGTATCCAGGCGGCTGTTTAGTCCCACCCATTTGTGGTAATACTTCGGATTTTCACCATGCACCCGGAGTTGTTTCAGCTTATTGGCAAGGTCTTCGCTATTGGTCAGGCACATTCCGGCGTCGCCCATGGCACCCAGGTTTTTACTGGGGAAGAAGGACAGCGTCCCGATATCTCCAAAGGAGCAGGTCATCTTGCCGTCCCATTTGGAACCTATGCCCTGGGCATTGTCTTCGATGACAGCCAGATTGTGCTTTTGGGCTATTGCCATGATAGCGTCCATATCGCAAGGTTGACCAAACAGGTGCACCGGCATGATGGCTTTGGTTTTTGGGGTGATGGCTTGTTCTATCAAATCCGGATTGAGATTAAAGGTCCGGGGGTCAATATCGACAAAGACCGGTTTGGCGTGATTGCGCCAGATACTGCTGGCAGTGGCAAAGAAGGTGAAGGGCGTGGTGATGACCTCATCCCCTTCGCCGATGCCCAGAGCTTTGATGGCAAGGACCAGAGCGTCAGTTCCGGAAGCGCAGCCGATGGCATATTTGATGCCGAGGTATTGGGACATCTTGTCTTCCAAAGCTTTCACCTCGGGTCCCATGATATAGTGATGTCCTGTCAATACTTCATCAATCGCCTGCCTGATTGCCGGCAGGACTGGCGCATACTGCGCATGCAGGTCCAAAAGCGGAACTTTCATTTATTCTCCTAAGTAAAAATTTAACCGGTTAAAAAGTGCGGATGGCAACCAGGATGGTCAGGAACTGCGACACCAGCAGCATAGCCTCTTTCACATAATCCCAGGTATAGCGTTCTTCTTTGTCGGGAATGAATATGATATCGCCCGGATTGATGGAGATTTTGTCGGATGGCTTTATCCAATTGCCGGAATTGACTCTGATTATCCTGATGCCCTGTTGTTTGCGGTTATTGGCAAATCCGCCCGAAGCAGCGACGTAATCCTTCCACTTCATTCCGCTTTTCCAGGTGATGAGTCCCGGATTGCGCACCTGACCAGCCACCCAGACTCCGTTCAGGGTTTCCGGGATATAGAGCTCGTCTCCGTCCCGCAGCATGGGATTGGCTTCTTTACCCTGGGTATTCCAGCATTCTTCCACACTGACGGAGTATTTGCCTTTGAGCTGACGTGTCTTGGTGCGCAGATAGCTGTATTCCAGCCAGGTCATCTGACTATAGGCAAAGCGGCTGAGCCGGGCAAAATCAGGATCGGAGTTATCGCTGATGTTCCTGTTGTAAACAAAGGAGGAATGCAGGTCTGCCTCTTGAGTGGGTCCTCCGCAGAGGAGCATCAGGTCATACAGGCTGGTATTGTCATTGATATAATACAAGCCAGGATACTTGACCTTGCCGTTGACCGACACCCTATATGCCTTGCGGTATTCCGAATTAGCGGGGACGACCAGACGGTCTCCGGGCTGAAGAGCCTTATCCAAAGCGGAACCGGCATTATCCGGATATCCTCTCAAGTCGAGTTCGGAACGGTCAAAATCCGAGAAATTCTCTTTATATCTATAGAGCAGGACACGGTTCAGAGCAGCATCGTCCGTTACTCCCAAAGCAAGCTCCAAAAGCTTGTGCACCGTATCTCCAGGCTTGAACTCATAGTCGCCGGGTTTGACGACGCTACCCTGTAAAGTGATTACTTTCTGTCCGGCATTGACGAAGATGACGTCCCCATCCTTGAGGAACGGGTTGTGCTCCAGATTGCCCAGACGAAAGAAGGCAAGCAGGTCCAGAGTCTGTTTCTTCCCGTTGCGGGTCAGAGTCACATTGCGCAATCCATAATAGGAGACTGCCTCTGAATCCGCAGTGGACTGGATGTTGAGCGGAGTCAGCAGATTGGCTTCCGCAGCGGGAAGCATGGATTGCAGCATGGGGTTGGCGGCGGCTTTGGCATCTGCCACGCGGATAGCGTCTGAGACATGGCTGAGCGTGGTCATTGTGTAAAATCCCGGCTTGGCGACATTGCCGGTAACACTTACAGACACAGGAATCACAGTCTGCGTATCTGTCTCGAGAGCTGACAATGGCAGAGACATCATCACTGCCAGCAGCATCCACAAAACCACTGCCTTAATTTTCATAATACTCAATCATCCGTTTGATTATTTCGTCGAGGTGGATTTTGGGTTCATAGCCGATGTATTCCCTGATTTTGGTCAGGTCGGGCATCCGGTGCATCATATCTTCAAAACCTTCTTCATAGGCGTCTTCATACTTCATGTATTCAATCTTGGATTTGCTGCCGCACATCTCCCTGACCTTCTGAGCCAGTTCTTCAATGGAAATGACCTCTTGGGTGCCCACATTAAAGATTTCGCCTTCACATCTTTTTTCCGCCATCAGGCGCAGGAAAGCATCCACCACGTCCAGAACGTCGGCAAAGCAGCGTGTCTGTTTACCGCTGCCATAGATAATGATGGGCTGGTCAAGCAGGGCGGCTTTGACGAATTTGGGCAGCACCATGCCGTATTGTCCTGTCTGGCGCGGTCCCACTGTGTTGAAGCAGCGCGCAATTACCACCGGCAGCTTCTTCTCGCGATAAAACGCCTGCCCGTAAAACTCATCCACCGCCTTGGAAGTGGCATATCCCCAGCGGCTGATTTGGGTAGGTCCCATCAGGCGGTCTGCCGTCTCATGGAAGGGAAGCTGGTCGCTTTTGCCGTAAACTTCGGAGGTGGAGGTGATGAGCACCTTGCATTTGTATTTGTTGGAAAGCTCCAGCACGTTATCGGTGCCAACGATATTGGTCTTGAGCGAGAGCAGGGGATTTTCGATAATGTATTTTACGCCCACTGCGGCTGCCAGATGATAGACCTGATCGCTTTTGGAGATAAGGTTTTCCAGCAGTTCACGGTTCAATATGGAGCCAATCGTATACTTAAAATTCGGATGGTCCTTAAAGGTCTCCATGTTTTCCAGTTTACCGGTGGTAAGGTTGTCGATGACGTGGACAGTGTGTCCGTCATTCAGCAGCCGTTCCGCCAGATGCGAGCCGATGAATCCGGCTCCGCCCGTTATCAGAATACGCATAAAACCTCTGTTTTGCTGTCTTCCGGAGGATTGTGAAACAGCTTTTATACAAGAGTTTACACAATTCCACCTGTATTACGTATGCTTTTTAAATAAACCATTTCTGTCAATAAAAAACACCCCTGCCGTTGCTTTACTTCCTCTTTTGCTGCGAGGGGTCAACGAGGGGTCTTCGAGGGGTTAGCCCTCGATAACCCCTCCGGGCAAAAATGGAAGAGCTATGCCAGGCTGATTGTCTGCAAATAGCACTGAAAGGTTAGTGGAGTGGAAAACTGCCTGTTATTCCTGCACCGGCACCGTTACCAGGAACTGCTCATCCACGTGCAGGACGTTGGTATTGCTGCCAAAAGAGATGATGTCGTCATTTTCAAACTGGACCTGGACAATGTAATAATAGTTGTGGCTGGGGTCGGCAGGCGGCACTTGCTTAAACCACTTGGCACCGGGACCCAGATAGACGTCATAACCGGTGACCAGAGTCCCGGACAGGGTTCCGCGGGAGATGATGATTTTCTTTATCCATTGGGTGGAGTGGTTTAGGACCTTGACACTGGCGCGGTTGGGGTCGATATAGACTTTGGTCGTCTCTCCTGCATCAACCCAGACATAGGTGGAATCCACAAAGGCTTCCAGAAAGCTGTCCCAGATCTGATAGGTTTCACCCACCAGGTCCAGGGTGACATATTTGCCGACGTCCGGATTGAAGATGGAGGTGCTGGAGGTGGAAATATCCAGGCTCAGCACAGAATCAGCCGGGATGGTGTAGGCTTCGCCCAAAGCTCCCGCATAGACGGGATAGGAGGTGCGGTTGTAAATCTTTAGTTTGGCGCCTTTTTCACAGCCGGCAATGCCCAAAAGCAGCAGTGTCAGCACCATCAGCATCAGCGTATAACGGATTCTGCCTCTTGAACCAAACGGTTTGCACCGGGATATGTTTGTGAACTGATACGGCATAACTGACCTCCTCCGGTTATCTTTCATAGTGCAGAGAAATTCCGCCTGTCCAGTTAAAACCGGGTTGAGGAACATAGGCGTAGATTTCGGACTGCTTGTCAAACAGATTATTCAGATTGAGCGCAAAGCCCAGCTTCAGGGAGTGATATTCCAGATTATAGTGCAAAGCTGAATTGAACAGGGTTAAAGCCGGCAGAGGGGCTATCAGGTTATCGGGAGTAGTCCATTGCCTGCCGCTGGAAATTGCGTTGACATTGAATTCCAATCCGCTGTAATATAGGGTGACATCGTTGACCCATTTATACTCCGGGGTGTAAGTCAGGTTCGCATCCAGGTCAAGATCCCGGGCTTCGGTCAGAGTAAGTGAGCTTTTTCCCTTTAGCCAGGTAAAGGGTTGTCCCAGAGCATTGAATTCCCAGTTTTCCAGTCTGGCTTTGCCGATATTGACGGGTTTCCAGACAGTGCCGTAAAGATAGGTCTGGCGCCATTGGATGAGTTCTCTGATCTCACTTTTATGATAAGCTGCCTGCAGGGAATAGCTTCTGTAGGTTGCTTTCAGACTGAGGTTGCCGGAAAGCGAAGTTTCGGATTTCAATTCCGGATTACCCAAAGACTGGGCATCGCCCTTCCAATAGAGGTCATAAAAGGAGGGCAGGCTGAAACCAGTTCCCACTGCGGCGGAAACCTCGCACTGAACCTCACCGTCCAACTTGATAAGTGCTTCCCCACGCCAGGAAGTATAGTCTCCGAAGAGATCAGTGATGTCCCGGCGTACTCCCGCCTGAAACTTGTCTTCAAAAAAAAATATATCGCTGCCGAGTTGGACCTTCAATGCAACTGCACCTTGGTTTCGGACAATTTCCTCAATCGGCAGACTG
This sequence comes from Candidatus Cloacimonadota bacterium, assembly GCA_027318525.1. GTDB lineage: Bacteria > Cloacimonadota > Cloacimonadia > Cloacimonadales > Cloacimonadaceae > UBA5614. Next base: position 12,416 of record DAHVPA010000025.1, read on the forward strand.
GAGTTAACCAGGTCCTTCAGGGCATAGCTTTGACGGGTATATTCCGTGGTCAGGTTGTATGTGGCATATCTGTTTATGTAGTATTCAAAGTCGTTTCTGATGCCGGCAGAAGACTGACTTTGACGGTAGTTGGTAAGGTAAACGGGGTTGGCGGCACGGGTGTTGTTATACTCAGTATAGTCTGCATTCTGCCAGAGAATCAGGTTGTCCTTATAATCCCGGAATTTATTGTAATTCAGGTGGAGATTATGTTTGAGGTTCTGTCCGGTCAGATAGGCATGGTCATAGATGGAGAGGAAATTTACGGGACCGGGAAGCTCGCGGTAGATGGTTTCCTCATCCAGTCTGTATTGGACTGAGACGTCCTTGAGCATGCTGAGCAGGGAGAATGATATGTTTTGCTGTTCCTTGCGGTTGTTGGTGCGGGTCAGGTTGCCGCTCAGGTTCCACCAGGGACGGGGTGTGTAGGGGAAATCGTTATCCGCTCGGCTGTTGCTGATGCTTACGCGGGTGGAAAGCAGCCAGGACTGCTGCTCGGCTGCATAGCTGTGGCTAAACATCCCGAAAGAACCGAAGGATGTTTCCTGTTTCAGTTTCAAGGTGTGGGCTTCCTGTTTGTCATGGGTGAACAGATAGATGATACCGCCGATGGCAGAAGAGCCTCCGTAAAGGGAGGAACTGCCCTTGACGATTTCCAGGCGTCTGATATCTTCCAGGGGTAAGGTGGAAACGTCCACCGCTTCTCCTTGTGGATTAAGCGGAACATTGTCCAGCACTACGAGGGTGTGGCGTCCAAGGTTGCCCAGCAGGGACAGGGGCTTGCTTTCTCCGGTCAGGAACGTATTGAACGTGTTGATGGAGCTTTCTTTTAGCAGGTCTTCGTTGATGGAGGCACCGGCTTTATCAGTGTCAATACTGAGTGATGTCTTATCCAGAGCTGTGTTAAAGGTGGGGCTGTAACGTTCCACAACTCTGACCATGGGAAGTGAATAGGGACGGGCTGTTAGCACAACCACAGGCGTTAAGGCAGAGGTCCGGACAGTTTTCTTTTCATAACCGAGCCGGGTAATCAGCAGAGAATCTGCATTTGTACTTATGCTGAATCTGCCGTCATGGTCAGAAAACACCCATTTCTGCCCATCATTGATGATGGCGTCTTCCACAGCTTTGCCCTTAGCATCAGTGATGCAGGCTGTTAATCTTACCGCTTGGGCAAGCGATATTGTCATTAAGATATACATAAATGGAAGAATGCGTAGGAAAAGGTTTCGATATGTCATCAGAGTCCGGGGCTGATTGCGGGGAAAACGATGTTGGGGCGCAGGGACAGGGGGTTGGTTTCGATGGTCAGATCGGTGCCGAAAAGTTCTTTCAAGCGGGTTGAAGTGATCACCTGCTGAGGGTTTCCGCTGGCAAGCAGATGTCCGTCCTTGAGCAGAATAAGATGAGACGATACATTGGCGGCAAGATTGATGTTGTGGGAAACCAGAATGATGCATATACC
>DAHVPA010000260.1 GCA_027318525.1 Candidatus Cloacimonadota bacterium
ATCCTTTGTGCGAAGAGATAACAATAATTATATTTACAGCCCAAAATAAAAGAAACCGGAGAGTTGGCAGAGTGGTTGAATGCGGCGGTCTTGAAAACCGTTAAGGATGCAAGTCCTTCCGGGGTTCGAATCCCTGACTCTCCGCCACCTTCCCCCTCTTTCCCTCACCTACTGATTGGGCACATATCACCCTCATATAAAGCCAGTAATGCGGTTATCTGTTCTGTATCCCACCTGCATTACCCGGTATGGATTAAAACCGGGAGTGACAATTGCTCCTCAGAAGCTGACGAAAGAAAAAACTTTATCAGTAGTTTAGGCGATAATCCAGAACAGAATCATGTTGGTGATACCGATCAGGATATTGACGGCAATAAAGAAATAGAGCAGATATTTATGCACATACAGGTTGTAATACTGACGCAAGACTTTACTGTTAAATTGCTCGTCAAAGTCATCAATTTTGTTTTCTATCTGCAGTTGTTCGATCAGTTTGGGTATAAATTTTCTCAGTATCCTGCTGACAATATCCCGCACAGCTTTTGCCAGAGCTTCCCTGATTTTCATTCTCCAGGCATGAGGTAAGAATTTCCATTCATCCACAAAATCAGCTTTTTCCACCACTGTGTCATAAACCAGTTTTTCCCATTTGGATAAGTAGCTGTTACCATTGACAATCCTGTCTGCCTGGTCGAGGTAATCATGCAGGATAGCCCTAATTTTGTTAAAAACCCAATCCCGTTTGGAAACAATAAAGCCGGGTGTCAAAGGAATGTGAGTGCCGAAGATAAAACGGCTTTTCTGATTGAAAAGCAGCCAGCGCAAAAGAAATATCAAGCTGGTTCCGACTAATACATTCCAGACTATAAAGAGTAAAGATTTAAGAAAAATCATCAGAATCCTCCTCCGGCACCGCCACCGCCGGAACGTCCCCCACCGAATCCGCCAAATCCGCCAAATCCGCCGCCCGAACCTCCGGAACCACCCAAGCCGCCAAATCCGCCGCCACGTCCTGAACCTCCACCACCCATTACAGACATGAGCATTAGCCAGTATAGAATCCTGCCCCGGGTAATGATGATTAAAAAGATAAAGAACAACACGGCAAAGATTGAAGCTTTGCTGTTTCCTGAGTCTTTTTGCCCTTTGGTATTAAAAGCTGGCACTCCGGTCAACTGCACACCTTTTTCCTGCGCAGTTCTCTGCAACAACAGTGAACAGGCTTGTCGCACAGCCTCATCAAAGTTCTCGCTGCCTTTGGGCAGCAGATTTCTCATTGTATCAAGGGCTTTGGCTGTATACAAATCTGTCAGATAGCCTTCTGAGCCGTATCCGACTTCAAACTTTATTTTGCGTTCCTGGACAGCTATCAGGAGCAGCACTCCCTCATCTTTTTTGTTACCTACACCCCAAGCCCTGTAAAGGTCTGTGGCATAATTCTCATATTCCATGCCGCCCAAATCAGGGAATATCGCTACTGCCATCTCCACATCGGTCTTTTCCTTGACTTCGGTGAACCAATTGGTGAGTTCCGCTTTTGTGGCTTCAGACAGCACTCCGGCATAATCATTGACCCAGCCTTGCGGTTTGGGAATTTCTTTTTGAGCCCAAAGTCCTCCGCAGAGCAGAATCAGCAACAGCGCCAAGCCGGTTTTATACTTCATGCAGGATATGTCCCATCTTTTTCTTTTTGGTTTTAAGGTAGAATTCATTGGAGCGGGTGGGCTTGATTTCGATAGGAACCCTTTCCACAATATGTAATCCATATCCTTCCAAGCCTACCACTTTTTTGGGATTATTGGTCAAAAGCCTGATTTTCTTGATTCCCAGGTCTTTCAATATCTGTGCCCCAATCCCATAATCACGCAGGTCTTCAGCAAAGCCGAGTTCCAGATTTGCCTGAACAGTATCCCTGCCGCTATCCTGCAGATGATAGGCTTTGATTTTATTAAGCAAACCGATTCCTCTGCCTTCCTGGCGCATATAAAGTATCACTCCGCAACCTGTTTCGGCTATTATACGAAATGACTCCGCCAGTTGCTGTCCGCAATCGCAGCGCTTTGAGAATAGCGCATCACCTGTCAGACATTCGGAATGCACCCTGACCAATACGTTTTCCTGAGCTTTGACATCGCCCAGGACAATTGCCAGGTGATATTCGTCCGAGACTGTGCTGACGTATGTCATTATCTCAAACTCACCGTATTGGTTGGGAAACTTGGCTTTGGACATACGTTTGACCAGTTTTTCCTTTTTCCGGCGATAATGAATGAGGTCTTCAATGGTAAAAATCTTGAGCTGATGTTTCTGGGCAAACTTGATCAAATCCGGCACTCTTGCCATTTCGCCATCGGGACGGATTATCTCGCAAATAGCCCCGACCGGATTGAGTCCTGCCATTCTTGCCAGGTCAACTGCGGCTTCTGTATGCCCTGCCCGTTTGAGGACTCCGCCTTTTTCCGCCCAGAGCGGAAATATATGTCCGGGGCGCATAAAATCCTCTGTACGGCTGGAAGGATCTGCTAATTTGTTAATTGTGATAGCCCGTTCTTTGGCAGAGATTCCCGTGGTCGTGCCCTCCACCGCATCCACAGT
>DAHVPA010000261.1 GCA_027318525.1 Candidatus Cloacimonadota bacterium
GATCTTGATTTTTGATGAAGAGCCGGATAATTTCCTCGCCACCTTCCATCCCCTTTCAACCACACTCAGGAAGCACAAGCTGCCTACTCCACTGACAGTCAGTCTCAGGTTCATTCAGACTTCCCTGGATAGCTATCCCCTCGAATTTCTCGATATCCAGAGCGATTACACCAATCTCTACGCAGTCGAGGACCAGCTCAAAGACCTGCAGTTTAACAAGGAGGATTTACGCCTGCAAATCGAGCGTGAATTGAAAAGCAAATGGCTGCTGACCCGGCTGACGGCTTTGGGTGGAAAATATCAAGCATCTCATTTGTTTGTTTTGCTAAAGGACTCATTCACTGCACTGCTGCCGGTTTTCAAAGGCTTTTGTTATCTGGGCGGAGTAAGTATCCCGCGTGAAACGAACCTGCTCATCGACGCCATGGAAGAAATCCTGCACACCGACCTGAAGGTTCTGCGTTATCTTCAGACCCAGCAGAAAGCACCTTCCCTGCAACTGATGAATACTCTATTCAACGATTATCTGCGACTGCTGCACATGTTCGGAGAGAAAATCGACTCCTGGAAACAAGCATGATAAAAACAACTGTTGAGCTGCTGGACGAAAAAGACCCCATCCTGGCGCTTGCCATACATAACGGACATGCCATGCACCCCGCTCTTTTGGAAAATTGCGGTATCTCCGAAGCAGACAGGCTAAGGGAGGAAGACCCCTACACATCATACTTTGCGCAGCAGTTTCCCAACCGGATGATTGTGCAGACCAGCCGCTTTACGGTTGACCTCAACCGCAGTCCGGAACAGGCTGTTTATCAGAAACCGGAGGATTGCTGGGGTTTGCCGGTGCGCAAGGAAGCTCTTTCCGATGAACTGCTGAACGAGCTTAGAGCTGATTATCAGACCTGGTATTCCGCTTTGGCATATACCCTGAACCGGCTATTGGAACAGCACAGATTCCTGCTCGTGCTGGACCTGCACTCTTTCAACCACCGGCGGCAAGGTCCTGATGCCGCTCCCGACCCCCAGGCACAGAATCCTGATATCATCATCGGCAGAAATACCATGCCGGTCATATTTTATTCCTGGGCTGACAGACTCAGGTCAATCCTGGACGGAACCAAAATCAACGGACACAAACTGGATTGCCGCTGTGATGTCAAATTTACCGGCGGATATTTATCAAGGCACCTGCACGAAGAGTTCAAAGGTAAGGTGCTGTGCCCGGCAATCGAATTTAAGAAAATCTATATGGATGAATGGAGCGGCAGACTGGACGAAGGCTTTCAGGCAGCGCTGGTCAAGGAGTTCAGCCTGGCTGTCCGCCAGGTTCTCAGCGAATTTCTAAAGATGTTTCAGGCATAGGTGAGTGATGAGGAAAATCAGGCAGAAGCGCACAGTATTCAGTTATTTCGTCTTGGTGTATCTGGTCGTGGTGGTGGCATTTACAGTCTTTCATTACATAAGCGAAAGCCGCCGTCTGGAGGATGTAATCAAAGGACGCCTGCAAAACGGCGCTTCCATGATAAAACACGTGCTCCCGCCTGATTATTTCGACCGCGCCAAAGACCAGTATTCCATCTCTCAGACCGAATACAACAAGCTGACAGAAGTCCTGAGCAAAGCCGCCTGGGAAAATAAGTTCAAATACCTCTATGCCTTCAAGGAACAGAACGGCAAATTCTATTTCATTGCCACAAGCATCACACGTAAAGAATTTTCGGAAAACAAATTCGAATCTTACTGGCTGGATTACAGCGAAGCTCCGCCTTCTCTGGTCAAAGCCTTCAAGACACATTCGACGGTCTATTCCAAGGTCAGAGACCGCTGGGGGACTTTTTATACAGTCTTTCAACCGGAATATTCACCTTCCGGTCAATACTATATTGTCGGCGCAGATTTTGATTATCAGAATATCAAATCCAGCCTGGGCAAAATCCTTACAGGTGCATCAGTTCAGGCAGTCACACTGCTGCTCTTGCTTTTCCTGATTTATTATGCTCTCTCACGTTTGCAAAAGCACTATGTGCGCAAGCTGCAACACGCCAATACAGTCAACGAAGCATCACCCATCGGTGTGATGAGTCTGCAGCCCAATGGCATCATCGATTATGTGAACCCGGTCTTTGCCTCGCTGGTGGGACTTTCCGTCAACAGTCTGGATGGCAATAACATCAATGACAACCTCGGATTCAGCAAAAATGACGAACTGGTCAACCGCATCCGTATCTGCCTGCTGCGGCAGATTTCATGGCAGGGAGAATTTCTCAATACATCCATCACAGGACGAGAATATTGGGTCAATGCCAATATCAGCTATATCCTGCCCTCTCAGGAAGGCAAAGCCATGGTCAATGTCTTTGCTTCAGACGTAACGCCACAGATGCAATCTCGCATTTCATTGGGACAGCACAACAAGCTGCTTAAATACCTGTCGCAAGCCATCCACACCTTGCTGGCAAATCCCGAAATCAACAAAACCCTGCCCGAAATCCTCAGCCAGTATGGTCAGAACCTCGGTAAAAGCCAGGTTTCCCTGCTCAAATACAGCCTTCACAGCTATGAGATATTGGCTTCCTGGTCCAG
>DAHVPA010000262.1 GCA_027318525.1 Candidatus Cloacimonadota bacterium
TACATACCGGTTATGAGTGGCAAGCTGCCAGGGCATGAGCTGAGGTTTATGCGTTCGTTCAAAAGAGGAAAAACCGGCGTATTTCCTGATCCTGATTTTTGATCCTGTTTCTTTTATCATTATATCATGCACTGCGGGGACATACATCCCGGCGATATCTGCCAGAGCTGTGAGCGCTTGAGCTCTGTCTATACCGCCCTCTGTGTCTTTTCTGGCAGCCCTGACCACTTTGGCAATCTCTTCAATCGCTTCTTCACCTTCCCCAATCAGAAAGGCATCAATAAAAGGCACCAAAGGCAGTGGATTACTGGCGCAGGGACCTCCTGCAATCACAAGCGGATGACTGTCGGTTCTGTTTTTGGCATGCAAGGGTATTCCTGCCAGGTCAAGCAGCTCCAATACATTGGTAAAGTTCAGCTCACTCTGCAGGGTGATTCCGATTACATCAAAATCTTTCACAGGTTGCTTGCTTTCCAGGGTAAAGAGGTCTTCCCCCCTTTCCCTGAGCAATGCGATGGCATCCAGCCAGGGCAGATACGTGCGGTCTGCCATGGCATAAGGCAGATCGTTCAGCACACTGTATAGTATCTTTAGTCCCAGGTGAGAAATGCCCACTTCATAGACATCTGGAAACGCCAGGCAAAATCTTGCTTCCGCCTGTGAAAAATCCTTGTGTCTGGCATTGAGTTCGTGGTCGATATAGCGTGAAGGTTTGTCAACCTTGTGCAAAAAGCTGTCTGATGGTATTTTATGAATAATCTGCTTACCTTTTCTTAGTTTGGTTTTCCCGTGCAACGTGAATCACTGCACCGGATTTTGGCTTCTTGCCATATTGCCTCAGCATTGCTGCCAATTTGGCATATAGTTCGATTACGTAAAGGTCTGGCTGCTCAGGTGAAGGCAACAGCTTGCGAAAGAACTTTGCCAGCGCTTTTTCCGTTTCCCTGCCATCACCTTCGTGGGCAGATTCGCTGTGATACGTGTTTTTATTATAGCCGATAAACTTGCTGGGTGCAAAGATATCTTTCTGTTCAAAGTAATACCAGTGCGTATATTGGCTCAGTTTCCCTCTCAGGGTCTCGTTGCTTTTCAGATATTCCTGAAAGCGGAGGGCATTATCCTGAGCTTCGGCATAAGTGTTGACCGGGATTAAACTATCGGCTGCTGTCTTTTCTTCTTTTGCGACCATAATCTCCCCCATTTCTCTCTAAAAAAACTCATCCTCCGGCAATCTGATTTTGTCAATCGCTAAGTTATGGATTTGGTTTGACAAATCAACCTGCCTGATTATTTTATGCTTTATATTAAAGCAATAGGATGTGTTTCATGAAAAAATTGACCCTTCTTTTCATTCTGCTCGCTGTCATTTCTCTAGCCTTGTCGGCACAGGAAAGCTCTGATTCCGCCTGGCGTTCTGCCAATAAGCCCATGGTGATTGTGACCAATCTTGGTACAGAAGGCATGGATGTCATGATTGGTGATGAGGATGATACTGTCTTTTATACCTATGATCTCTCTGAGTTTGATACAACCGCCCTTACCCCTGTCGATTATTCCGGCACCTATAATCTTTATTGCATGTATCCTGATGATGACGACTGGTCACTGATGGTCAATGAAGGAACCGATGACCCTTATACCGTAACTCTGCAGGATGGCAAAGTCCTCGGTCTGGTCATCACCCCCGATAACATAGTCTATGATTTTGAACTTACTTACAAAAACTCTGGTTCTGCCAAAATCATGTTTGCCAATCTGACAGATGATTATCTTGATATGCTGGAAGTCTCCAATGGCTTTGGCGATAAGGATGTGGTCTGGTGTGACGGTCTGGATGATTATTCGCTCAGCAATTTCGGTGATGCAGCTTCCGGTTCTTATAACCTATTTTGGCAAACTCCTGCTCAGGAAGATGACGAAACATACTTTTTCTATCCGGATGACGATGGCGAACCTGAGCTCAAGACTGTCTCCTATGGCAGTTGGTATCAGATGATGATATACACCAAAGATGGCGATAGCTATTGCAACTTTTTTGAGATTACTCCCAAGGAGTCCTACACCAAATAGACCTGCCTGCGTTTACGGCTTAGCCCTAATGACTATTAAGCAGAATTAATCTCTGCCGACAAGGAACATATAATGAAGCTGCCTTTTGGCGTGCATGAGTTCCTGCAGGTTTTCAGGGATTACAACCTTGCCCTGCAGCCTTTGCAACTCTATGTTTATCTGGCTTTGCTGACCGTCCTTTTCCTCTTTGTCAGCAAAACCAAAGCAGGTTTGAAAGTTTCCTTTGCCTTTCTGGCAGTGATTTGGTTTATCAATGGCTGGGCATACCATATCCTCTTTTTCAGCAAGATTAATCCCATCGCCAAAGTGTTTGAAGCCCTCTTTATCATTCAGGGTTTGTTGTTTGTCCTGCAGGTGATTTTCAGCAAACCCTATCCTCATCCGGATAAGCTGAGCATTCCCCAGAAAGCCGGCTGGCTGATATGCTCTATGGCACTGTCCTCTACTCTATCCTGGGATTTTTCTTTGGACACAGCTA
>DAHVPA010000263.1 GCA_027318525.1 Candidatus Cloacimonadota bacterium
CGCCGGTAAGGTTGCTGGGACCGTCTGCATCAGCGGTGGTCAGATCGAAATTGATGCCAGTGACGGGTCCGTGCACAATTACGTTATCTGCATCTTCGACTGTAAGCTGATTATCGTAGAAAACAGGAGCTGAAGTAAGGGTATAAGCCATCACATAATAGCTGCCGGGTCTGATATGGTTAATGGTGTATGTGCCGTCTGTTCCTGACACTGTGCTGTCTTCCCAATCTTCATCGCTGGATACTGCAACCACAGTTACAGGATATGTCACAGGAAGTCCGTTTTCAGTGATAATACCGCTGATGGAGCACAGCAGACTGTCAGCTCTCGGAATCAAGTCAAAGTTGACATTTGTCATATTCTCATCCAGCAGGATTACTGTTGCCTGGAAAGGAATAAGAGCATGATCAAAGAACTGGATTCTATAGAAATGTGAGGAATCGATGGCAGCAAGAGTATATCTTCCCACAGGCAGATTAAGGGAATAGAAGCCATTGGCATCGGTAAGGGCATGGAATTCATTAAAGAAAAGTGAATCGTGGACAGGGAAGTGATGGAAGCCCATCCGATCTGTCCTAACCTTGATTCCTGCCAAAGGTGCCTGGGTGGCTGCATCGCGGACATATCCACTAATGGTGTAGTTTTGGGGTGCAGGGATTGTTATATTGATGCCAGTGACATCCTGGTCAATCACTGTAACTGTTCCGGCTTGCAGGATATCATACACGCCGGGGTAGAAGACCACCGGTGACATCATGGTCCAGACTGATACTTTATAACTTCCGGCGGGAACATTGGTAAATATATAATGTCCATTGGCATCAAGGCGGACTGTTCGGTGTGTGTGATGGTTTCCGGTCATGGGATCATCAGCCATGGTGCGAAGTTCAACCACACCATTGGTTACTGCTTCATTCAAAGAGTTATAGACATTACCGGAGACACTCAATCCAACCGGAGCAGTTCCCAGGATAATATCCACATTCTGCACAGTCTGGTTGGCAATCACGGCAACTGTGTCGGAATAAGCAAGGATAATACCGTTTTCACCCAGCAGACAAGCCATATAGCTGCCGACCGGGATGTTTCTGATGTAATAGTTACCGCTCCAGCCGACGTGCCCAATCAGGTTGGGAAGTGGTGAGGTGGGTGCATCGGGAGTTACCAATCCTACATTTGCCGCTACACCCATCTGAGGTTGATAGCCAATCACGTTACCGGCGATTGAACCAAACTGCGGGACAGGCGGTAAATCTGTGGCGTAGATATTTACACTGTCAATATCTGCTCCGCTGATTAGGGTGAATTCTGCAGAATAAGCCAAAGGCTGATTTTGAGCGCTGAGCAGGCAGGTCTTGTAAGTGCCAGCAGCAATACCGTGTAGCATGTAAAAACCGTTCATGGAAGTTCGGGTCTGAAGGTTGGGCAGAGGATGTAAAAGGTCAGCCGCTGTCACAACACCCACATAAACATTAGCCACGCCCTGGTTGTCCTGATTCAGGACTCTGCCAGAGACCGAGCTGTATTGGGGCGGAGGAGGCGGGTCATTCTGGGGAGTAAGCTGGATGTCGATTCCCACCACTTCCTGATCGTCGGCATCAACTTCCACAATCTGGATGTTTCCGGTTACGGGGTCGGCATAAAACGTCCTGACAAAACCCATGGCTCCGGCATACACATTATACTGACCATCTGCTATATTGTTGAAAATATAGGTTCCGGCAGGAGAGGTCTGTGTGCTGCGGTAAATCATGTTATTGTTCTGACCGCCGTTATCGGTCACCCTGACCAATTGCACATAGGCATGGTCAATCGCCTGGGCTTCATCATTAGTGATTGTTCCACTGATGGAACCTGCCAGCAGTGGAGCAGCAACCACAAGCAGAAGAGCCAGAACAGTGAAAAATCCGGTTCGTAAGTTTAAACTCTGTTTCATTTAAACCTCCTTATTTATCCTTTATTAACTTTTTCTCTCTCATAACCAAAGGCACAATGAGATTACGCAATCCTTGTGCCAATTAGTCAAGTATCTGCAACAGTATGTAAAATAAGAAGATACGCCAGATTGACTTTAACTGTCAGTGAAGGATTTGTAACACAATTGTTGCAAATCAATCAGGATAAATCGTATAAATAACTACAATAAAAGATAGTTATGAATATTTACGCTTTGTATCAATATTGATACACTGTAACCTGTTTGTTGCAACAACCCGGTTACCTTGCCCGAAATCTGTTGTCAACCGCGTTTGCTATTTATTACTGCTCCGGTTAAGGGATGATAATCATCCTATTTCTTGCATCTTTTGCGGGAGAAGGCAAAACCGCCGAAACCACCCACTACCGCAATATAAAAACCAAAGTCATACCAACCGCCGGTGTTGTTTGTTTCATAGATGCGAACGCTATGATCGAAGATATGCCAAATCAATGAGACAGGGGCAATCCATCCATGCCAGATACCCCAGAAAAAGCCGGCAGACCTTTCCTGTTGAAAATGGCTGGTTCCTGGCGCACACGATGCTGTAACCATCAATAGCGCA
>DAHVPA010000264.1 GCA_027318525.1 Candidatus Cloacimonadota bacterium
TCATGCAATCGGTAATATCAAAATAGATATAGGTCAGGTCGAGAGGGGCATTGGTATCTTCCCTGCAGTCACAACCTGTAAAGAAGCGGTCATAAACACACACTCCGTCATCCAGCAATTCCTGGCTGATGATTCTATATGATGTGCAGTATTTGTTAAAAAGATACTGCAGCACAGCAGTTTCCACTGAATATAAATCATGGTTACGACAGGGCCGGATGATGATGGCATCCTCCGGATACATTCCATATCCGCCTGTTATCGGTAAATCATTGCCTGTTTCCCTTAAAATGTCATCCTTTAACATATATCTCCCCTGCGACGGTTATATGTAGTTTTCTGATTGATTATGTATTTGTCAAGCATTATGTAGGCTGAAACCCTGTCTTAATCCCTGTATCGGGGGCTATGATAATGCGTTTCATGCACTTGGGGTGAACGACTGTAAGCTTCCAAATGAATCAATGTATCCTGCCAGGACAAGGCGGAACCAATCAATTCAGATGAAGTGAAACGGTAATCCTCACCATAACCGACAGACTTGAACATCTCCGGATAGATTTGCTGCAAGCCATCCAGAAAAGTCTGCACTTGGGTGACAGAAGCTTCGCCCAGTTGCTGCTGCTGCAGCATCACATACTCCAGCGCATAGCTTTTGACCAGCTTCTGATGCACATCAGCCCACACTTGTGGCAGGGAAATGTAATCCAGTCCTATGACCTTTTGCACAAAACAGACTGCAATGCCACACTGAACCGGTTCACAGGTGAAAACGGCAAGCTGTTCCTGCACCAAAGCACCGGTTTCCTGATAGACATCCAGCATGGCAGAAGTGGGAGAATGCACACCCATCTGCTGCTGCACCCTGTCAATATCAGCCCAGACCTTTCCCTGGTCAGAACGGAACTCCGCCTTATATTTGAGGTTGAAGGTCACACCGGAAAGCTTGTCAGCGCGCATCTGAGCTGTCATCATGTTACCCGATTCCTCAAAAACGGGTTTGTCATATGACCATCTTCCCCGCTCAGTGCAACTGACCGGAATAATCGTTTCGCTTTTCTCCATAAGCAGTATAGAGGTGTTTAGAATCCGGTTCTGCTTGGCTCCCGATATCTCCTCGCCATCCAGCAGTAGAACCGGAACGCTGCCCTGATTGATGACCTTGAGGTTGGGGACAGAACCGCCCTGGCTCACCTCCGTAATAGTCACCGCCTGCTGCATCAATGCCTGCCTGAGACTGATGTATTGCATGGTGGACAGTTCGTTGGAAAAAAGCGGAAACACGCTCATCCCATTGTGAAAGTGCGCATCTCCGATTCTGACCATCCTTTTGATACAATCCTGAACTGACATGAGTAACCTCCCTGAAATTATAATCAAGCTGACGGGAATAATCGCACTTGCTGTTCCAATCAGTATAAGCCGCTGTATAATTATGGCTGACATGGCTTTAGGTAACTCGGAGAAATATCTGGACATAATCAGAATGGTAAATTAAATTGCTTCAATGGGTAATTATATTTACCTCGGGTTCTGCTAAGGAGTGTCTCATGCGCAAGGTATTGCTCAGTTTCATAGGAAATAATGACTGTCTGCTTAAAGAAGGCAAGGAAGGGGCTATCATCAGTATCCTCAAATCCCGCAGCTTCGATGCCATCTATATTTTGTTCAACAGGGAGAGCTATCTGGAACCAGCTTATGAAATCAAGGAATTTTGCGCCAGATATTTTCCAGCTCTGGAAGTATATTTTGAGCCGGCTGTCTCCCTCGACCCGATTGATTACAACTTGGTTTACCCCGCAATGTATAATGCCGTGGTCAATATCAAAGCCAAGGAACGAAACAAAGGCAGCCAGTTTACCGTATCAGTCACCTCCGGGACACCCACCATGCACTCTTGCTGGGTTCTGCTCAAGCAGGGCGGAGTGCTTGCTGCCGAACTGATTCAAAGCTCACGGGAGATGGGCATCAGCCCGATTTCCTTTTCCCTAAACGACTTTCCCAGCATCAAGCTGGAAAAAACATGCAATGTGGAGATGTCGCTCCTTTATCGGGAAAACCTCAAGCTCAAACGTATTGTGGACTATGAGTTCGAGGACTTCATAGGCAATTGCGATTCGATGCAAAGCGTAAAAGACAAAATCAAGACGGTCGCCAAGTATGACCTGCCAGTCTATATCAGCGGTGAAAGCGGAACCGGAAAGGAACTGGTCGCACGCAGTATTCATCGCCATAGCCTGCGTAAAATGAAACCCTTCATTCCCGTAAACTGCGGCTCCATCAGTGAAAACCTGTTTGAAAGCGAATTCTTTGGGCACAAAAAAGGGTCCTTTACCGGTGCGATTGCTGACCATCAGGGCTTTTTCAGTGATGCCGACGGTGGGATTCTGTTTTTGGATGAGGTGGGAGACCTTCCCCTAAATATGCAGGTCAAGCTCCTGCGGGTGCTGGAGGAGCGCGAGTTCCGGCGCGTGGGCGGCGAGGACGTCCTGCGCGTGGACGTGCGCGTGCTGGCGGCCA
>DAHVPA010000265.1 GCA_027318525.1 Candidatus Cloacimonadota bacterium
CTGGAAGTGATTTAAGCAGCTTTATATCTTACATAATATTAAGCAGTTGCCTGATTGTCGGGTAACTGCTTTTTGTTGACAAACTTTCGTCTCACACTCTAATCATCCAGAGAGTCTGCAGAGAGTCTGGGGAGACTTAGTCTCTGCAAACCCTCTCCACACTGAGTATCAGAACTGACGATGCGGAATACAAAAAAAGCGGAACCGCAAAGGCTCCGCTATTTGTATAGTTGAAGACAGCTGTCTATTTTCTAATCTTTTGCCAGACTTCGTCTATTTTCAGGACTTTGTCCCCAAGGTTTTGTATCATATCACATTTCTGGATATAGTCAGATTTGGGATAGATGATGGGATTGTTTTTAACACTATCATCCATCAATTGAGTGGAGGCAAGATTGGGAGAAGCATACTGAACGTATTCTGCATTGACTTTGCCATTTTCGGCATTTAGCAGAAAATCGATGAATTTGTACGCAAGCTCTTTATGTTCGGCAGATTTGGGAATCACGAGATTGTCAATCCAGAGCGAAGTTCCTTCTTTGGGTAAAATAAAATCAACATCAGGATTGCTCTGCATAATCTGCAGTGCATCGCCGCTATAGGATTGAGCCAGCCATGTAGTTCCGTCCTGAACTTCATTCTTGTAAGAGTCCGAGTCGTATTGTGAAACATTGGCATCCCAAACAGTCAGAACACTGCTGGCTTTTTGCAATGCCTGCTCAGATGTGTCATTGGCATCAAACCCACTATAGATAAGCGCAGCACCGATAACTTCCCTGGCATCATCCAGCAGGGTTATCTTGTTCTTACCCTTAAAATAGGGATCGCCAAAGATATTCCAGGATTGGGATTGCAAGACTTGGGCGGGAACGTATTTCTTATTGTAGACGAAACCTGTGGTTCCCCAGAAATACGGAATGGCAAACTTGTTGTCAGGGTCATAGCTGGCTGCTTTTTGCAGCAGGACAGGGTCGAGATTCTTATAATTTTGCAGTTTGGTTTTGTCCAGAGGTTCCAGCAAGTCTTTTTGAGCCATAATGGTCACGTGGTCACCACTGGGAACTACAATGTCATAGGCGGATTTTGTGGTAAGTATCTTGGTCAGCATGTTTTCATTGGAGTTATAAGTATCATAGACGACCTTGCAGTCATATTCCTTTTCAAACTGCCGTATCAGGTCATCGGCAATGTAATCTGTCCAATTGAAGATATAGAGAGCTTTTTCCTGCTTTTTCCCGCAGGACATCATGAGTAAAGCTACACACAGGATTAATAATACCTTTTTAATCATTTTTACCTCCACTTTAACTATCGATTAATTGATATGAATCCCTGATTCCTTTATCAACCTTCACTGTCTGCAGTAATATCAGACCCAGACTGAAAAAAACTATCAAGGATAACACAGACCAGCGGGGTGAACCCGTCTTGCGTGCAATCTCCCCATAAATAAGCGGACCAAATATGGAAGATAGCCTGCCTGTCAATGTATAAAATCCAAAGAACTCGGCCCTCTTCTCTACAGGAGTTAGCATGGCAAGCATGGTTCGGCTGTTCGATTGACTGCTGCCTATGGCAAAACCTGCCAGCATCCCAACCAGATAATATTCCCTGGCACTGGTGCAGAAGAAAGCCCAAATCACAACTCCCAACCAGATGACCAGACTTATACTCAAAGTTTGTTTGACTCCTATCCGATCTGTCAGATTGCCAAATAACGCTGAACCGATGATAGAAGTAATCTGTGCCAGGATAAAATATATAATCATTTCCCGGGTGCTCATCCCATATCGCGTTATGCCATACACAGATGCAAACACTATGATAGTGGTAATTCCATCGTTGTAGATGAAATAGCTGATGATAAATTTAAGTAATTCCGGAATCTTCCTGATGTTGTTATAGGTAAAGACAATACGTTTAAGAGCTGTTTTGAAATAGTTGGTGCGCTGGGAAGGACGGGTAAACTCCTTGAGCCATAAGGCAGTTATCAGCGAAAACACAAAGAAAAACAAAGCAATCATGGGAAATACAAGACGAACATCAACGTTGACCAATACAAGTGAAATAACTAGCGCAAAGAGACCTCCCAGATATCCCAAAGCCCACCCATATCCGGAGACCTTTCCCAAATCTTCAGGTTGAGTTATTTCAGGCAGAAAAGCATCATAAAAGACATTGGCACTGTTAAATCCAAAATTAGCGATGATAAAAAACAACATACCGGTGAAGATATCACCTTTATTCACAAAATATAGAAGAGCTGTAAATATAATTGTGATATAGCAGTTGATAAAAAGCAGCTTCTTTTTACTGCGGGAAAAATCTGCAACAGCACCCATAATGGGTGCTGTCAAAGCAACCAGGCTCATTGATATAGCAACAGCCCTTCCCCACAGTTGTTCACCATAACCAGGAGTTCCTCCCACAACCTGCTTGATGAAATAAGCACTATAAACCACGGTAACAATTATTGTAGTAAATGAGGAATTGGCAAAATCATAAAACATCCAGCCTAT
>DAHVPA010000266.1 GCA_027318525.1 Candidatus Cloacimonadota bacterium
GTAAGTTTACGCAGTTCTCTGGTTGCCGGTTTGTAATGGCACACAGCCTGCATCAGTTCCACGTCATTATAGGGCAGCAACGTTATGTAAGCTGCAAGGTTTTGGGAAGCTGCAGCATAGTAACCGGCATTTGCCAGCCTAAAGGTGCGGAACCTTTCAGTATAGCATTCCTGAAACCTGGTGGGACCGATAAAGCTCTCCAGGCTTGGCACGACGCCGTTGATATCAAACGCACCGGCAAAGTCGGGGTTAATCATCTTAAAATTTGTCTTTCTATTCTCAATCCCGATTATGTTGCCAAGCAGTCCAGCCTTGTCCTGTTGATGAAGTTCATGATAAGAATAAGGGGCTATCCCTTCTTTGATCACATTCAACTTGCTGCGTGAAAGATAGAGGTTTTCGCCATCTAGCAACTCGCCGCCAACACCTGTAATATGTAAAAATGAACCTCTGGACATCTTCCAATCCAAATGATGACGGTTAAACTCACCCATAACCCGCATCGGATTGTCGCAATTCAGATAGTATTCATCAATCCCTGAGGCATATTTATCCAGTTGCAGATCTTCCAAAGTGTGCAAAGATGGATTGCCCAAACGATCGATAATTGCTCTTGCCTTCAGATAATCAGAGCTGCCTTCACCCGCAGTCTCGGTCAGGAGTTTCATTTTATCCTGCCACTCGAGATAAATTAATCTGGAATCGATACCTCCCGTCATACTCATCGAATAGGTGATTCTGTCATCATAAAGTCTGGCAACACTACGTTTAAACCGGTCTGCTATATCATCCACAATATCGATTTGGGGACGCCGGATTTCTGTTCTTTCAGAAAACGCACTGTAGGTCGATAGATGGATTTGCTTGTTTTTCCCGATGGTGAGGAGTTGAGCAGGACCAAGTGACTTGATCTCATTGGCAACAGTCCGCTGAGAAAAGTTATATCCGGTGAGGGCAAATTCTGTTATGGCATCCTTGTCTGCCGTCGTTTCCATTATTTGCAGCATCAGCCTGAGGCTGCTGCAGATGAGTATCTCACCTTTTTGATGATAGTAGTAAAGGGGTTGAAGTGCCATAAAATCAGTAAAAGCATAGACTCTTTCCTGTTCAATTACCAGACCGCAGTAAGCTCCATTTACAAAGAGATTGGGGACGGATACAGCAGTCGGCAGATCAGCAAATACACTATCAAAAACAGACTGATCCAAGCAAACAGCAATGCCCTTTTCGTTGTGGACATAGATGCCCTGCATCCAAACAGCATAATCTCTGGCATTGAAATGTCTGGCTGTATTTTGTGTATACTTAAACAGATTTAGGATTAAGGTCTTCTCATCCGGCTCGGAAATTGATTCCCGTTCGGCGAATCCAAGATTAGCCTGCAATATTTCTTTTTGCCGTTTACCGTAATAATAAAGGAAGACTTTCTGCATAAATTCTCCTGCATTTGACCTGACTTTTTACAGCCTGGTTGACAATATCATTATGTTTGATCACTGTTGCATGGGTATTAATCATGATAATCATTGTAACTATTTAGTAACGAATTTGTTGTTGGAAAAAACTGCTTGCTGCTGTTGCCTGCCATATTCGAAGACAAAAAAGGATAAAGCAGAAACTATGACTAATCTGAATACATCATAGTCCGTTGATGAAGTAAAGTAATCATACGTGGTGATATAACCAAGCAACATACCGATTAAAGCAGCAAAAACGACGTGCCCCATCGCATAATGAACTGATGTTTTTGGGATATACTTTAATTCTCTGTTAAGTTTAACCACCCACCTGAGTAACAAGAATAAGATTAGTATTACTCCCAGAATTCCAAACATGATAAATGAATTCAAACCTCCAAAGTTGTTGTTTAACGAAACAAGCGTTTTTGTGCTTATTCCATAACCAATTAGCGGACTTCCTTTGATGGTTTCCAATACTATTGGAATTTCCAGATTTCTGCCACTGGTGTCGATCTGAGACAATCCCTGTCCTGACAAGGCTGGGGCCACTGTCAGCATAACTCTGGCAATTGTGTTTCTATAGAAATAATCTATCCCCAATCCAAAACTACCCAAGATATTCAACAGAACTATTATTATGCCTAATGTGATAGCTATATTTCTAAACCTGATTACCAGATGAGGAGAAACCACTATCAATATAGCTGCGAAAACAAAGATAAAACCGCGAGTTGCAGATAACAGAACACTGAAGACGGTTGCCACAACAAGAAAAGCACCGTAACTATATGAAGCAATACTGATATTGTTTCTATTATGCACCGAAAGCAGCATCAAGCCATATAGAAAGGAAAAGACTACAGTGTTAATGCCATAAGGTGTGGATCTGGTTTCCATCGTTATGGAATTAACAGCTACTTTCAAGTTTAAGCCAAGTTACCCCGACTGATATTGTTTACAGTTCGGTTTATATCACAACAAAATCGGTTGTAATCACGGCCAACGCCAATTCCGAAGGAAGCTTAGCGGTT
>DAHVPA010000267.1 GCA_027318525.1 Candidatus Cloacimonadota bacterium
AGGTTGTTCCTCCATCTGATGAAAGAATTTCGGATACGGTACAGAGGTCGAGGTTAGCGTCAAACAAGCTATAATAAATATCAACCAGCTTACTGCCGTCGGTGCGCTGTGCGACTGAAGTGTTATAGATAATCGGTGCCATAAGCGGAGCCGTGGAACCGGTGACAGAGAAGCTGTCCCAGTGTGAGTATTTACTAATACCGTCATAGCTGGATGCCACTTTGAGGCGTATAATTGTCACGTAGGCGGGGATATTTATACTGACCAGCGTCCAGGCATCAGTATCGGGTGTTAGAGTAATCCAGTTATTCCACTCCGTCCCAGTATCAAACTCCAGGCAGTATTCGGAAAAGTCTGTATCTGGGTTAAGTCCGTTAGTGTAATAGTAGAAGCTGAGGGTGTGCAGGTATCCGGCAGGCAGGGTAACATTGTCAAAGGTAAGGCTGTGCTCCGCATTATCCAGATCCCAGCTGGCCCAGAACCATGTGCCGGCCTGGGCGGAAGCGCTTCCCAGAGGTTGGTTGCTGCGTCCCCACCAGTACTGACCGGAAGTTTCTGCCTGGTTGTTTATGTAGTTCCATGTATCAGAAGATGATTCTTCGAAACCCTGGGAAACCAGAATATTGGCAAAGGCACAATTATTAAGGGAAAGCAGAAAAAGTATCAAAAAGGCAACTTTCATTTTGTCTCCCTCTGATGCATCATTTTGAGAACATCTACCCAAGGAATGCGTTTTTTACCAGTCCCGGGGCTTAGGCTCTTCAGGTAATCCAGGTTTTCCCGGCTGTAATTTTTGTAAGCAATTATTCTGTAGAAAAGGAGGTCCCAGATCTCAACCGCGTCCAGATGGGTGTATGTCGTTCCATTGACCCGGGCAAGGAAATAATAGGACATATCATCATCATAAATAGTGTCATTATAAAGTATTATATAGCCATCAGGGGTTATGGGGGTGCCGCCTATTGCTTCTGTGACCGGTAACCAGTTCAAAACTGTGTTGTTACCAGTGAGGTCTATAGTAATATGTGTAGGCTTAACAGGTGGAGCATATATGACATTAAAATACTGTTCTGAGGTTTTGACAGTGGTGTTTCCATATGCATCCCTGACTTCTATTCTGACTGTGGAAAGGCTGTTTGCCTGTGCAGGCACCAACCATGAGTATATGCCTGAGTTTGGTATATTTGTATCAAGCAGGATATAATTTTGGTCTCCAGTCAAATTGTACCATAAGCTTACCGGTCCTGTGGAAAGATTAGTATCAGAAGCATTCCATAATATACTGTTGTTAACTCCTAAACACCAGTCTTCTCCGCCGTTGGGAGCTATTAGATTCAAAGTCGGGGCAACTGTATCAAGAGTGAATAGGGGCGTCTCTGTATAACTGCTGTAAGCAAAGGCGATAGATAGTATCAAAAGATAAAAGCATAAAAGAATAGCTTTCTTCATCATTTCCCCCTCAATGTTTGCGTATAATTCTAATATTATTTAATTCAAAACACTGTCAAGAATAATCTCAAGATTTAATACGAAGGGAAGATTAGAAAAAAACCAACTTCATTATGAGTTTATGAAATTGATGTTCACATCATATCCATTTGCTAGACAAAGCATTTCATAACCAATAAATGAATTTGTGGAAATCAGGAAAGATTAAGGATAAGATTAATTCAAATACTTAATCCTATTTTATTACTTGTTGTCTTAGCTGAGAGCGAAAGGGGATCCCTTTCCGCAAAGGGATTTCTGGAAAACAACGACTGGTGGCAGCACATCCAGACCAAGACCTACCAGCAGCAACGCCTGGGACTCAACACCTAATCCGCCCTCAATCCCTAACATACTTATAACCAGCATTTTATCCTCAGATAACCGCTCACCTGCCTTTATTTGAAGGTGATTAGTAGCTCCGTCCTGACTAAGGTATTAACTATGAGATTATATAGCAATGGCAAATTCCCCTGATTCTCCAAATTTCCTGCTTTTGTCTTTCCCTGGAAAAGCAAATCACCAAATCACCAGTTCTAACCATACTCTCTGTGCCCGGAAGTTTGGGTTTGTTTGTTCCGTCAAGGATAGCAAGAGGTGCAGGGACTCTTTCGTTATATCTATATCTTATTATTATATAATAATATAAATAATATATATAAAAATAGTATGAATTATAGTATAGTAAAATATGGTAATACAGCACTAAGATGCTGTGATAACCTAAAAGACTTACCGGATTTAAAACTTATCCGAAAAGACGGAGAGGGATAGGTGGAGTTAAGTGGCGAATTGCTTTGAAAACCAGGCTTAAACCCTTTCTACTAACAGGCGAAAACGATTCACAGCTGATTGCGTAAGTGGTGTGAAACGGCTGTGAAGTGTTTTTTTAAGAAACTCTATCGGATGAATATCAGCAGGATTGATTGAAAGGTTGATAATCCGACCAAGGCAACCAGGATGGATTTAATCAAGTTAAACCCCTG
>DAHVPA010000268.1 GCA_027318525.1 Candidatus Cloacimonadota bacterium
CAAGGGAGGAAGCAGTAAAAACAGAATCGTCAATCCCGCTGATGCCACAGATACCCAATCCGACTTTAAGCCGCTCTGCACAGCTGCATAAGTACTAAGTATGATAAACAAGTAACGCAGGTAAATTTCCATCCTGCTTTGCTTCATATCCTTTTCACCTCCTGATTGGGTATGTCTTTGCTTACCTGACTTTCA
Organism: Candidatus Cloacimonadota bacterium; assembly: GCA_027318525.1. Lineage (GTDB taxonomy): Bacteria > Cloacimonadota > Cloacimonadia > Cloacimonadales > Cloacimonadaceae > UBA5614. The sequence continues at coordinate 196 of DAHVPA010000268.1, forward strand.
AAAGCTTGCCGACACAAGTCCGGTTACCGTTTACAGCTTTGATAAAGTAGATGCCTGGACTGACCGTCTTGCTTAATTTATCTTTGCCATCCCAGACGACTTCAGAGCTTTTGGTATCAAGCCAGTGACATACCAATTGTCCTTTCAGATTATAGATGAAGATGTCAGATGAAGCTGTAAACTTGCTATCAAGTTTTAGGTTTACACAGTTAGAAAAAGGATTGGGATAAGAGCTAATGCTGAGGGAACCAACATTTACAAATTGATCATCTACATTAGGAACAATGCCATAATTGATTCCATCCAGCACTGCGCCCATAAGATACGTTTCGCCAAAATCAAAGGAGGAATAACAAGGACCAAAGCCTTCCGCCCACATGAAGTAATAAGACGGATTGTCCACAAATCTGATGACATTGACGACGTGGCCAAGAACATTGCGCAACTCGAAGTGAGGACAGGTGATTGGGTTGTTGTAATTCCAATAGGGGTAGAAAGTTACGCCAGGAGTAAAGACATACCATAAGCCATGATGGAATTCATGAGTACCATTATCAACCATATAATAAGCTATAGTGCTATCTCCCTGATTATACATCCAACGCGCATTATAGGGTGCTAGTCCTGATATCTGATAATGCAGGATGCCGTCAATCAAGCTGTCAGCAATAACTTCTCTTTCCAGATGATACGGAATGGATTGGTCTTGCTCTCCATCAAAGTACCAACCGGAAAAATACCATTTGTTTCCAACCTGCAGAGGATTATACGAGGTGCGCAAAGGATTATTGGCTTTTGCAGTATAATACTCTTCTTCCTGCTGAGGAGTGGCACGGGGGAAATAATCATCAACGGATAATGCAGATAGGAGGGTGCAATTCATAAGGATAACAAAGACTAAAAGTTTCATCTGATGCTCCAAGATTTCGTAGAAGTTGCAGCTCTTCAAAGTGCATGAAGAGCATTGCCTGCAAGGATTGGATCAAGTTAAAAAATGAATAATCCAATCCTTACGGCAAAACATATGATCACCTACCAGCTGAAGTTGAGCATCATGCCGGCAGTAGCGGATGGATACTTGGCAAAGCTGTAATCAAAGTTAAAATTCAGGATAGCAAGGCGGAAACTGAGTCCTGCAGTAAGTTTGGCTGTGTTTTTGCCATCCACAGCGAAATCGATGTTGAGGGTTTCCGGCACATCAGGAGTAGTGGAACCGGTGACGTAATCATACTTGAATTTCATTTGAGAAGACTCAGCAGCAAGCCCCAGATAAGGCGTTACATAAACGAGTTTGGCACCGTAGGTTTTGGCAATGTTGATACCATAAGTGGTGGCTGAAGCTTCCATGATGGTCCCGACCTGGAGAGTTTGTGTAAAGAAAGCAAGGGCAACATCAACGGGAAGTTTGGCATTGAACCAAACGGCAGGATTGTGCTGGATACCGTATCCCATATATCCGACCTTGCCGATTTCGGGGATGGTCTCCATATCAGGAAGATAACGGAACGAAGCTGTAGTGCCATAAACAGTGCCAATGGTAAGCTGGGGAGCAGCCAAAGGCAAAGCAGGCAAATCACTGAGTAACCCGCCAAAAGGAATATGAACAGTCTGGCTGGGAATATTGAACTCATCATCTCCAATCTGGATGTTATCACCTGGGAAAAAGACACGGATGTCATTCAAATCGTCCGTCTCATCAGCAGTTCCCATATCGTCATAAGCTTCACCAATCACAGTCGGACCTGAAACCTGTAAGGTATAGTCCCTTGCCATAATGGCATTTATGACAGCTTCGCGATAATCAGCATCCACACCTTCGGTCAGACGTTCTGCCTGGTCACGGTTGAAACGGAATTGCCCTGTGACATCAAAGGTCTTGTCATCTCCCAAAAGACTACCCATGGCAACGATACCGACTTCGAAATCCCATTTGGATTTGAGGGGAGCAGGTGCTTTGTGAAACCAACCACTATTCATATCAGAGCCAAAAGCTGAAACCATGGGATTGATATAGCCGCGGGAAGCATCTTCTGAGAGGGCTTGCAGGGTTTCATCAAGGTCACTGGCTGCCAGAGCGCTACTGATTAGTAACAATGTAAACAGAACGATTATAAAGTTCTTTTTCAATTTATCCTCCAGTATGCGTTGAAGCTATAACTCCAACTTGTTGTCTTGATAATATTGTTTTATTATCGAATGTTCCTGTCAATACTTTTCACTTTCAAAAAAACGAGGGATGCCCAAAGGCACCCCTCTTATTATATGATT
>DAHVPA010000269.1 GCA_027318525.1 Candidatus Cloacimonadota bacterium
ACCTGACTGTGAACTGCACCTATTACACCGGTATGGGTATGGGAACAGGTATGGCAGCAGGGGACTTTAATGCAGACGGCTATTGTGACGTGGCTGCTTCTGCACCACATAGCCCGGATTTCGGATTTTCTCCCGGCAAGGTCTTTGTCTTTGCGGGCAATGCCCAGTTGGCTGATACCACAGTAGGGATAGATGACAACACAGCCGGACTGCCTGATAACGAATGGACTGTCACGGTTATCCCCAATCCGGTGAGGGGCAGGCAGCAGTGGAAAATCAGGTTCAACGGCAAGGGTTATGACAGCTACAAAGCAATGCAACTCAAGGTGTATAACCTCAAAGGTCAGAGGGTGAAGGCAATAAACATATCTTCTGCAGAGCTGAAAGCGGGAGCAAAGAACCTGCCCGGGCTTGACCTGCCGGCGGGGATATATGAAGCCAGCCTGTATGAGCGGGGCAATCTGTTGAAGTCAGTGAAGTTCACGGTCAAATAAGGAGGGTATAATGAATATGAAAGTTGCATTGATCATCACTTTTATCCTTATCGGCATAATTCTTTCTTGCAGCCTGTCTGCAGAAGACTACCTGATTGGCGGGTATGTGTATAACAAAAACACATCTGCCTGGGCAGACCTGCATGCGCCGATTGCGGCTTTGATGCAGGAAGCTGGATACAATGCCTGCCTTAGCACAGCCGTGTACAGTGCTGACACTTCAGGCGTGAACAGCATCATCCGCAAGTTTGGGGAAAAGGGGCAGGGTATTATCCTGGAAGACTACATCTTTGACCCCTCCACCTCCAGCTACGGAGCCAGAACCCTGACCATGGGTAACTACTACAGGTTTGAAGCGGAATTCTTTGATGATAGTACTTTCGGAATGGACGCAACTAACAAACCCGAGAACTTTTTTTACAAATCTACTAATGCCAATAATGCCAGAGTAGGCGATAGTTTAAGTTCTGCCGGATTTTCCAATGAATACTGCTGGTTAGTTAATAATGGGCAGGCAGGCTATGCTTATCAGGACTTGACCTATAAATGGCCCATAGAAAACAGCAGCAACTATTACCGGGTCGGGCACGAGTTCCGTTTCCCGTTCTCAGGTGCCTCAAATGATACCTTGCTTTTTAACAACAACACACTGTATATTTCATTTGCAATGAGAGTTGCGGCAAGTGAAATCGCTGCTTTACCAGACACTACTGTATTGGCTCACATCAGGCTTACCAATAAAGGAACTACAACCAACTCAACTAATGATTTTGTTATTCCTCATTTTAGCCTGAACAATACACTATCTGAGGTCTCGTATATCAGGAAAAGTGATTATCAAAACCATTATAACATAGACTCTTACGGCAATAGGGTCTTTACTTACGCTGTTCCTTTCCAGGCATTGCGGACGGGCAGGGCTTTGGTGAATTATGGCGGCTGGGATAAGACCTTGGTAAACCTAAATCCCACCCTCTATTGGTACGGGCAGGGCACCCTGAGGTTGGATTATATCGAGATACAGGACAGCCTCTATAAGTATTGCACGGCAAACCAGGCTTTTCTTACCCAACTCAGGACCTTTGACCTGCCTTACCTGTATGGTTATGATGAACCGGCACAGGGTCAGTTTGATGCTTTTAAAAAAGTGTCCGAATACTTTAACAATTATCATCCCAGTACAAAATTAGTGTCTGCAATCCATCAATTTATGAAAGAGATAAAAAAAACTAATGGGAATTCATACAATCATCGCAAAGCATACTACGATGCTGTCCAGCCACTAGCCATGATGGTTAATGAATATCCCTTTACCGATAATTGCAGTCCGGATTGGACAGACTCCGCCAGTAACACTTTTGTTCAAAAGTATATAACTAAGGTAAGTGATGAATATCGAAAGACACGAACCCTCATTAGTAACGGTCGCAAATTCATTGCTGTTCCTCAACTCTATGGTGAATGGAATGCACCCAATCACAGGTGGAGTTATCTGATGCCTCCGGACAAAGTGGCAAAGAGCTTGCAATTTCTACCCTTATGTTATAAAGCAGATGGTATAGTGAGTTATGAGTTCTTTGAAAAAAGGCAAAACCAGCAGGAAAGCGATTATTACAGCCTGGTTAATACATACCAGTCAACCAATCTTTACATTACTCCCCAATATCAGGCAATTAAGGACGCTAATAGTAAGATAAAAAGCTATGGCAAGATAATTAAAGAACTGGATTGGGTCGGTGATGATTTGGTTATGCCAGAGCCAAGATCAGTTAATCTTTCCGCAGTCTTGCTGAATAGTTTGATAATCCCTCCAATAACAAATCCTCCGCTTTACCAGGGGTTTGTTCAGGCAGGGCTTTACACGCATCCTTCAAGTGGCATTCCTTATGTGATGCTGGTAAACAGAAGAGCAAACACAGCTTCAACTCACCTTTACAGCATAGCACCGAAGATTGATAATCCAACG
>DAHVPA010000026.1 GCA_027318525.1 Candidatus Cloacimonadota bacterium
ATGGCAAAAGCATCGTCCACCCAAACGCACAGCAGCGCCAACAGGTGGTGGATAAAAACGTGCGCGCCCTGACAGCCGTCCTCCTCTCCATCCGCTGAGAGCAACCTTTCTGCAGCTAATCAAGCCTTTACCTGCCCATTATCAATCCTTTCAGAACCTATTACCTTCCATAAATGCTGCGAGGGGTTATCGAGGGCTAACCCCACGAAGACCCCTCGTTGATCCCTCCAAGCAAAAGAGAAAAAGCAGCACTTGAGGGCAGAAAATCGGGATTTTGAGAAAAAAAAACATCCAGATGATTAGTTAGAGCTGCAAATGTGACATTCCCGTCAGTAAAACCACCCAAATCTGATGTAAAAATACAACATCGGGGTGAAATCCGGGATGGAAGAGGATTTTACTAACGATTTTGTAAAGTCATTCATATCATACAATAAACCTGATAAAATGTCAGTCAAAAAATGGATTGGCACAATTGGCACGGCTATTGCGTTATACCCTTTCAGAAATTCGCATAGGGTGCAAACCTAATAAAGAAAAAAAAAGGAGACCTTTACTATGGGAACCCAACAAATTCTGCTTATCGTACTGAGCGTAATCATCGTCGGCGTCGCTATCGCCGTCGGTATCACCATGTTTAACAACCAGGCTTACAATGCCAACCAGCAGGCAGTTGCTGCCGAGCTGCAGAACTATGGCGCAGACGTAATCAAATATTGGAAGACCCCCATCAGCCAGGGCGGTGCCGGTCAGGATGCTGCTGAAGCTACAGAAGCCAAGATTGCCACATTCATCGGCTTCGATCCGACCAACTCCGGTGCTGATGACTCAACCAGAACTGAAAACGGTATCTATCGCGTATCCGGTTATGATTCTGGTGCCCTGTCCGTTACTCTTGAAGGTATCGGCAACAACAACCGCGGCGGCAAATATCCCATGGTTACAACTGAAGTCCTGCTTACCGGTGACATCATCAGATCTACCGTTTCCACTTCCGAAACGTTCTCATTCTAATATCAACTTGTCAATGCTTTAGGGGAGACTCCTGTCTCCCCTTTTTCGTATTTAATATATAAGTTACCAGCCGGTTCCGGTATAAACCAGTCTGAATTCTCGAATCGCGGGAACCTGGATTTTCACTGACGGACTAACTCCGCTGAACAGAAGCAAATGTCAGGACAAACATGCCACAAAGCAGTGGTAGAAATACCACAGTAAAAGGCATGACAAAACAAAAGACATGACTTCGGGAAGCTGCAGAAATCTCTTAAATCAATATTGGACAGCGTGTTAGACGGGTGAAACAAGCTCGGAAAGAGTTTGGAATGCTTATTGCGTAAGGTATATATAATAAGTGTTTTGTCACATACTACGGTATCTTAAGCATCTACAGGCATGAACTAAGAAGGAGTAAAGTATGGGAACACAACAAATGCTGCTCATAGCGCTTGTCATGATCATAGTCGGCATCTCTGTCGCAGTCGGAATCACCTTGTTCCAAAACCAAGCCTATAATACCAACCGCGATGCCCTGGTCTCCGAACTCATCACCTACCGTCCGGCTGTGGTCCGTTATTGGAAAGTATCCAAGCTATTGGGCGGAGCAGGTGGAGATATAACCAATGTTACCCAGGAACGGGTAGCCAATTACATCGGGTTTACCGGAGCCAATTACAGTCTGGTCAGTGATAATGGGGAATTCCGGGTAACGAGCGTTGTCGGCAGAATAGTAACCATCAAAGGTCTGGGTGCCGAGACAAAGGGTGGCAAACATCCTCTGGTAACGGCTACCATCAACATAGAGACCGGCGTAATCAGAACCGATATCGGCAATGCTGCCGGTTGGTAAGCATGTCCTCCTACAAAGAAATATTTCGAAAAACCAAAAAAGTTGTTGACTAAAAATGAGCAAATAGGCAAAATAGGATTATGATAAAAGAAGTAAGATTCAAGGGTACCAATCTGCAAGGCAAGCTTGTATCCGGCACTTTCACCGTAGGCTCCCGCAAAGAAGTCAAAGATTACGTCTCCAAGCTCACCCAAAGGCATCAAATCCGGGTCATTTCCGTCGAATACAAAAAAGATTTTAATTATAAGGTCAAGATGCCGATGGGCAAAGCCTTTACAGGCAGACAATCAGCTTATTCGAAGGATGAGGTTGCCCAAGCTTTGCGCCGCATGGGTTATAATGATTTTCAGATAGTCCCCGTCCTCTTGGACCTGAAGATAAAACCCAGTGCTCAGGATGTGATGATGTTCATCAAACTGAGCACCAATATGCTCAAAGACAAAATGAGTTTTGGCAAAATCCTTTCCATGCTGGCAGAAGAACAACCCAACCGGATGATGCGCGAAGCCCTGATCCAGATTGAAAACCAGCTCAAACAAGGCGTCGAAGGCAGAGAAGTTTTTATGCGCTTTACCGATATCTTTGGGCGGTTCCCTGCGTTCATGCTGGGTCTGGCAACCCGAAGCGGTAACATGACAGAGATTTTTGAAGCCACCAATAAATTCATCGAACGCGATATGGAAATCCGCAAGAACATCAAGAAAACACTCATTTCGCCGATGTTCGCCATCGTTGCTACAATAGCTGCCACAATTTATTACGTAGTGGATATCTTCCCGGCTACAGCAGAACTATTTATCAAGTATAAAATGCCGTTGCCGCCATTGACCAAAGGAACCCTTCAAGCCAGCGACTGGCTGGGCAACTATTGGTATGTTCTGTTGCTTTTGTTTGCGATTCCCGCCATTATCATCTGGCGTTGGTGGTCCACCCCCAAGGGAAGGGTTTGGAAAGACAAACACATGATACAGATGCCGATTATCGGAACGCTTATTCACAAATCCAGCATTGAAATCTTTTTCCGCGTATTCGGCACCATCTATTCCGGTGCCGGAGATAATATCGAGACGATAAAAACAGCCGCGGAAGCCTGCCGCAATGCCTATATGGAAAAGCAGGTCAAAAGCATCACCATCCCCCTGATGCTCAAAGAAGGGGAAGGCTTTGTGCCGGCTATGGAAGCCTCGGGAGTATTTACCAAAACAGCTCTGACCAGGTTGAAGACAGGTTCTGAAACAGGTAACATCCTTCAGGCAGCGCAGCAAATCGCCACCTATTACGAAGCCGAGACCACCTATAAAATGAATGCCATGGTTGAATATATCCAATCGATTGTAGGTATCTTTATAGCAATAGCAATCACATTCCTGACTGTCGTGTCAGCTGAAATTGCCACAGTATCACCTCCAACCACATAAGGAAAGAAAGTTATGCCAGCATTGACCAAATTCGGACTTTTTTTAACAGAGAAGGGATACCTTCCCAAAGATTTTGTCGAACGTGTCAATGTGCGCCTGCATGAATTTGGCGATATCTCACCCAGTGCCATGGCAAGGCTTTTGGTCAATGAATACAAAGTAGCTCATGACACAGTCTATGAAGCGCTTTCCAAGCTTTATGCCTTTGCCATTCTTGAAATCGACCCCGAAGGGCTGGATGCTGCCGAGATTGGCCAAACCAAAGATATCCTGAGCAAATTCCCGGACGATTTTAAGAAGAAGCTTTTCTTTCACAAGATATTCCCCTACAAGGTGCAAAATGGTTCACGCGAAGCGCTGATGGTGCTGGCAGCTGACCCCACAGATAAGATATTGCACGAGATCCCTCAGCAGACTCCCTACCGAAGATACGAAGTCTTCTGGAGTAAGCTGAAAACCATTGAGGACCTGATTCAGAAGATATCCCCGCAGAAAAACGAATTCCTCCAGCTCCTGGAAGAAGCAGGCGATGTTATCACCGATCTGGACTCAACAGCAGAAGCGGAAATCAACGAACAAGCGCTGGAAGAAGAAATCAATAAGAGCCTGCTGGTCAACCTGTTTGAAGGTGCGTTGGTAGAAGCAGTGCGCAAGGATGCCAGCGATATTCACATCATTCCTGCCAACAAAAACACTGTTGATACTTATTTTCGCATAGATGGCAAGCTCTCGCTCTGGCACAGGCAGGAAAACACTGCTCCCGAAGCCCTGGCTGCCGTCGTCAAAGACCGCAGCATCGGAGTAGACAGATTTGAACGTGATACAGCCCAGGACGGATTTGCCCAACGACTAATCGACGAGCATCTGATAAGGTTCAGGGTGTCTATCCTGCCCATAGTGTCTGCCGAATATGAAAGAAGGTTTGAAAGTATTGCCGTCCGCGTGATTGATGACAGAAAAGTTATTGCCGATTTTAGAAAACTGGGCTTCCAGCAACAGGCGGAACGTGAGTTTCTCAAATCCATCAATACTTCCAAAGGCATCGTGATAGTAACCGGACCCACCGGCAGCGGTAAGAGCACCACCCTTATGGCAGCATTGCATCAGATTATCAAACCTGAAATCAATGTCCTCACCTGCGAAGACCCGGTGGAATATGTGATTCGTGGTGCCAGGCAGCTCAAGATATCGCACAAAATGTCATTTGACCAAGCTATCAGAAGCATCCTGAGGCACGACCCCGATGTGGTGATGGTGGGTGAGATAAGAGATAAGATTACGGCTGACATCGCCGTCAAACTCTCCAATACGGGTCATTTAACCTTTTCCACCCTGCACACAAATGACGCCCCAAGCGCAATCACAAGACTTTACAAGATGGGAATCGAGCCGTTTCTGCTGGCATATTCAATCAATATCATCATAGCTCAGCGTTTGGTGCGCAAGCTATGCGACAATTGCAAAAGACCTTTGATGAAGGAACACTGGAAAGCAGCCATGGAACTTGGCTTGCAGGAAGAAGAACTGGCAGCCGGCAAAATCTATGAGCCGGTGGGTTGTCCCAAATGCATAGCCGGTTACAAGGGTCGTATCAACATAGCGGAAGCATTGTATTTTTACCCGGAAATCAGAGCGGAAATCGTGTCCTCCAGCTCTGATATTAACGAAGAAAGGTTAAGGGCAATCGCAGAAAAACATGGAATGCTCTCCATGCGAGACTCCGGCATAGAGAGAATCCGGGAAGGGCTAACCAGTTTGGAAGAAGTGGCTTATGCAACTTCCGAGGAGGAATAAGTGAATTTTATGGAAATGGTCCTTGCCCTGATGGCAATCATATTTTTTACCTCAGTGTCGCTGGTTTATAACCGCAGCATGTGGAACCAGGCAGAGTCACTGGATAATGTGGCAAAGATAATCCAGGCAACCCATCTGGCACACAGTAAGCTGGACCAGATCGATGCACAATTGCTGAGCCAACAAGTTGCTTTTGCCCAAAGACAACCCGGCAATATTCCTCCAACTGTTCAACAGAGATACAACCCATCTTTGCCCGGAACAGATGTAGTGACCAACCATCTTGATTATTCCGGTTATACCTTCAATCTATACTACGATTTTGATTACTGTGACTCGACGGGGTCTATCCTGGGCGTATCGCAAACGTATGCAGACAGTGTGCATTATAAATTCTTCAAAATGACGGTGACGGTTGCCAGCACACCCGGCATGAGTCACCCGGTTTCCGTATCAAGAGTCTATACCAAAACCAATTTTTACCTTGATTATTGATTATGACTGTAATAATTGATTTACTCGGTGCTCTGATGGTGGCAACGCTGCTGATGCTGATGGTGATTACATTTCAGCTTCAGTTCCGTGACACGGCAGACCGCACCATTTTCGCCGCCCAGATGATGTCCCACGAGCAAAGAGCCTGTAAAGAGCTGAACAACATCATTGCTCTGGTGGGAGTGAATTATCCCATTGACTCGCTGGTGGTAATCCAGGCGGATAGCACCAGGCTGCAATTCCGAACCTTTTGGGATTATCAGGGCAATATGATGACCAATACAGCCAATACACTCAGTCTGACCTTAAGCAACAGCACAACCGATGTCGGCAGAGAGCTTGACATCCTGCAAAGCGCATCTCCGGTTTATGACCTGGGTTCCATCCTTTGGCTGGAAGAACTCAGATTCAGATACTATGATATAAACGACAGTTTAATGGGTAGTGTGGTTACGGGCAGTGACCTGGGCAGAATCTACTTCATTGACGTAAATATGACTTTCAAGCGGGATCCTCCCGATATCACGACGACCCCCTTAAGAGTCAAGGTGCAACAGCGTTGCTACCTGATGAACCGTTATCTAAGGCATTCACCCTGATACCAGGAGGAAGTTATGGGACGAGCAATCCTGATTGTTGTAATTTTGGTTTCCACTATATATGCAGGCATTATCATCAATGTCCAGAAGGAGATGTATAAACTCCCGGGAGTAATTGTTGATAACTTTATCAACAAGGAGGTTGAGAACGTCAATGACTATGCCCTGCGGGCAGCAGTCCGCTTGGGCACGGAAAACTGGACGTTACCGACCGGAAGAGATACCCTGACGGTCTATTTTGACGGCCTCACTGGCAGTAATCCCATTTACAGACAGGGACACTGTAAGATTGACAAAATATTTTATCACAGAATAGCCCCGCATTTTTATGAAGCACGCACTTATGTCAGTGGCTCCTTACAAGGACATGCAATCAATTATACAGGTCAGATTGCTTATGACTATCCTGATGCGCCGGGATCGGGTCCGCTTTTACTTTATAATGAATATTCTGCCCAAACCCATGCCAATCAGACATTGCCGGACCATAGTGATAATCCAGCAGGACCAATGCCCGGTAGAGTCTGCGCGATTGGCGATAATTATAACAATGTGACGCATTATAGTCCCCAGGGTCTTGATAAGTATTTCGCAGGTGGGGGCGGAACCCATAAGTGCATTCAGTTCGGAGCAGCCCATACTAATGGCAACAACCACTCCGGCGGCTGGGTCCAAACCCCCAATCCCTTGGATGCCAATTACACCACTCTCTTGGATAGGCTGAAGAATTACAACCAGTTCACTGTTGCACTTTATGCCATCCCCCAGAAAGTGAAAAACTCCGACCGCAATACAACCAATACCGGTTCACTTTGGGTTGCCTCCAACAAAGGTAACGTGGGAACGCTTTACTGGGCGGCTTCCAATCCCAACAATTCAAAATTTGGTCAACCAGGATACACCAGACCTTCAGCCGCTATCTGGTATGACAGCTATGTAGAAGCGACAAGCACAGTCACCATGCATTATGGCATTACCATCAACGACGGAACAGCAGATGGGCAATACTACGAAATTCCCAGACCGGGTTGCCCGATTTTCTCAAACATTAATTCCGGAGTGTGGCATATGTATACACTTGTTTTTAATAATGGCGTGCTGACTGCTTATTATGATACTGATGTAGTAGACTCCATTGTAATCCCGGGTGGATTTACCTCCATCATGCCCAATGATTACGGTTTTACCCTCGGGATGAGGGACATCAGGGCAGACACACCCACCTCCCTGGTTCCGACCCAGATCAAGCATTTTGGCACGAATTATATGTTCTACAATGGTCTGCTGGATCAGATCTCATTTTGGGATAGCGCCTTAACTTCTCAGGAAGTGGAGAACTGGTTCAACAATTATGTGGATCGCACTGCCAAATATTATATCAGAGATTAACTAATTGATTTATAAACCCTGAGAGAAGGGACAGGATTTCATGAAAAAGAGAATTTTGGTTGCAGAAGCTGACGCTCATATCCGCAGTCTGATTTGCGATTATCTCGCTGCAGCGGATTTGCTGGTCGTGGCTGTTGAGGATGGACAGGATGCCTTAAACAAGGTGGAACTTGAACTCTTTGATCTCTATCTGATCGGGCTTTATCTGCCAGGTTTGGATGGAATGGAGCTAATGTTGCGGATCAGGGAGATTCAACCACTTGCCGTTGTTATCCTTACTACAGATTATTCGGGTGTTGAAATCGCGGCTCAGGCATTGCACAAAGGTGCTTTTCACTATCTTACCAAACCCTTGGAACTGGAAGAGCTGGAACACGCCGTCAAAGACGGTTTGCGCCAAAGCGAAGAATCCGAGGAAGTGGGCGGCATTTCACCGGCAGCTCTGGAGATTTCCAAAGAACTGATCGACCTCCTTCTGCTAAAAGGTTTTTCCCCTGAACAACAAAAAGAATTCCGGCTCCTGGGCACCCTCGTCAATTATAATCCCAATGAAAAAATCCCTCTAAATGACCAGTTGGGAACCATGATTTGGGTGGAATCAGGCAGGATTGCCGTGCAATATAGCGGCAACTATCTTGATACTCTCAGACCGGGTGACCTCTGGGGAGAAGAAACCTTTATCGGCTCCAACTCAATTTTTACCGATTTGATTGTGCAATCGGCTGCCAATGTCCGTCATTTCAACCGAAAAAGGCTGATGGAGTTCTTTGCCTATCATGATGAGAGCCTGATAAAACGTTTTATGATAAATCTCATCCAATGCATCTATTTCAAATGGAAAAAATCAGTAACCAAAATAGGGCAAAACCCCGGTTACTCTACTTATGTCCAACCTTCTGACCTGGGATGATTTATGAGTTTAAGTTTTGAAAAGGAACTGAAACATGCCATACCGCCTCATGCTCAGTATGGGGTTGAACTTTGTAGAAACATCGATAAATGGTATGAAAAGCGACCCCAAGACTTGGATGAAGCATATCATGTCCTTCGAAGTATGCTGCTCAAGATGCGCTCCGCTAATGCATCCGACCTCGATATGGGTGGTCCAGGCTGCAATAAAGCAATATGGTTCAGGGTGTTCGGAGTCAAAAAACCCGTGCCGGATATGGGCGAATTTACAAACATTGAGACAGCAGCAATCATTCTGTCCTGGCTAAGCGAAAGCCAGAAAACCATCCTTTATGAACACCACAGTGTGGATTTTTCCATCAACATAGAAGAAGAAGATGTCAATTACAGGTTCAGAACTACAGTTTATTTCGATAATCTTTATCCCTGCGTCAACTTCCGGCGAATTAATGAAAAAATCTTCCCTCTTGATGTCCTTGCTATTCCCAAACCGATCCTGGATAGAATGGACCTTCGCTATGAAAAAGTGGGACTGGTGTTGGTCACGGGAATCACAGGTTCTGGTAAAAGCACCACCCTGGATTCCATTATAGATATGAACAATCGCAATAGCCAAGCCCATATTGTGATTGTGGCACATCCGATCGAATATGTCCACAAATCCCGCCTTTGTATCGTCAGGCATCGTGAGGTCGCGCTGGATGTTAATTCCTTCCAGGAAGGAGCCATCCAGGCTCTGCGTCAGGATCCGGATATTATTATGGTGGGTGAAATGCGTGACCCTCAGACAATATCCATAGTGCTGGAAATCACTGACTCCGGTCACAAAACATTTACAACTCTGCACACTAGTTCAGCCATTGACAGTATTCACAGGATAGTGGCAGAATTCCCTCCAGAAGAACAGGAACGTATCCGCAACCGACTGGCAGATGTGCTGACTGTTATTATCTCACAAAAGCTTGTTCCCACCGTCGATAACAAACTTATTCTCGCCAAAGAGATACTGAGTGTGGACAGTTCGGTTCAGGCAGCAATTCGCAACAAGAACATCGGCGAAATCTATCAGATGATGATTGAAGGTCGTAAAGCAGGTATGACTACCCTGGAACAAGACCTACACAGGTTATACAGAAGCGGACTGATCACCAACCGGACCGCCATGAACTATGCTAACAACAAGATTCGGATGATGCAGTTGCTCTCTGCTTCTGCCTGATATGCCGATGTTTAAATATACAGTTATCATTAATCTAACAGTGAGGTTTTAATGGCCAAACAGAAGAAAGTAGCTTTTGGTGTTGCTGAAGACGGCCTGACCCTGAAACTTGCCTATTTGAGCAAGGATGGGCACCAGATATCCCTGCATGCTCTGGAACAGGTTGAACTGGAAAAATCCCTCTATCAGCATCCCTCTGAAAAATCAACGGAAGGGGAGAAAGCCGAAAACTGGACTCCTGATAGTTCATCTACCGATACTGGATTCGACAGTTTCAATGTAGATAACATTTCCTCTTTTCGAACCCAACCATATGAGAAGTTATTCCAAACCTATTCTCTTGATACCGGAATGGTGGCGCTTAATATCTTTGATGAGCAAATCATCAAGCTTCCCATTGGTAAACCAGACCTGCCACCCTCCCAAAAATCAAAACTGATTAAAGAAAATATCCCCCCCGCTGAAATCAAAGCAGGCCAATGTCAAAGCTCAGTCGTTACCATCAACGACCAATCAGAGCTGTGGATTCACCACGGACCCAATCGGTTGTTGGAAATACTGGAAGCAATGCAGGAAATTCAAAATACCAAATACTATTACCAGCTTGCCGATGCCAACGAGATTGCACTTGCCAACCTATTTACTACCACAATGCCATCCGATTCTTCGGAACGGAATATGGTTCTGTATCTGGGAAAAGATTATAAACGAGCCCTGATTTTTGAAGGCAATAAATGGACTTTTTCGCTGCCAATTTTCCTGACCCAACAATCGGATATCGAGATTGTCTATTCAAAGCTTTCTCTGGCTCTGGATGAAGCTCATATTGCTGACCCGGAAAACCTCTACGTCTGCGGCGACAATTGTTTTGTGGATTCAGTGGAATATCTGCGAACCCAACTACCCAACACCAATGTGGAAATGTGGTATTTGAACAATCTGTATCTGGACAGCGATGTTTCCCAGCTTTACGATGCAGAAATCATTGTGCGTTTTGTGTTGCCCATTGCTCTTGCCTGGAAAGCCCTTACGCATGATAATCCACATACCATTAAATCTAACTTCCTGCCTGCTTATGTCATCGAAAACCAAAAGGTCTTCAAGATTGCCTGGCACGGATATCTGATTTTTGCCTTGCTTTTTATTACCGCTCTCTATCTGACCTTTGCCATTAAGCAATTGAACTACAGTATAAACTATGAAACTGCCCTGAATAAACAACTGACCAGGGAATACAACTACAAAAAGAAAGAAGCTGAGATTATGCTTGCAATGCAAAAAGCCATAGAACAGCAGCAGGCAAATATCGAAACTATCAAATCCATCCTTAAAGGCAAGAATCCCTGGACTGAGATTATTACTACGCTGAACAACAGCTTCCAGAGCCATCCCACCAGTTGGATTAAGAACATCAGAAGGGACGGTGAGGAATTTAAGGTGAGCGGTGTTACAACCCATAGACCAAACATTGTGTATTTCGCCGGTCTTTTCCCCAATGGCTCTATAATCAACGCCAAACACCGCAAGATTCGTTCTTTTACAGTCTGGGATTTTGAAATCAATTACGATTACCCTGAAGTGGACTGGTATAAGATGATGGAAACTGACGCCGAAAACCTCAGGAAATACCAGGAAGCCAAAAAAGAACTGGCTCTCAATGAAAACATTAAAACTGGAACGACTGACTCAAAGTCTCCCAATGCGCTCTCCCAGAAAACTGATCAGCTTAAAAGCGCACTTAGTAAAACCAATGATGATCAGGTTAACTCTGTATTCACCACCATTGATATCCCTATCCCTCCCAAAAACCTTACTGCCAATACCAATGATCCCATGATCAAAGCCTATAAGGAAATTGTTACTGCATTCAATGCCAAAAACGATTGGCTAATGGTTGATTTGGCAGTCAAATTCGTTAATAACTATCCTAAAAGCCCTCTCAAATCCTACGTACGCTGGTATGTGGCATACAGAACCTGGCAGAAGAAACAACATGATAAAGCCATCCTTTGGCTTGAGCCTCTGCTCCAGAACCGTGATGCTGTTTACCCCTACTCTTTGTTACTGGGAGCTCTTGTTCATAAAGGCTTGGGCCACCAGGAAACTTATGAGCGCAGCCTGCGCAGTTTGATTAATGAGTATCCCACACATCAGTGTGCCAAGACTGCCAAGAGGTTGCTCAATGGATAAAAGATATTATATAGACCTGTTATCCGATTTAAATGGGAAAATGAGGTAAAGATGACAAATACACAACGCAATTCCACCGTTATCGGAGTTGTCCTGGTCCTCTTGGTGGGTTTCGGTTACTACTTCACCCACAAGCTAAAAAAGCAGGATGAGGCTATCAAAGGCAAAAACACCACCCTCAAAACCGAAATTGCCAAACTGGATAAAATGCTCTCCCAAAGGGAGCAGATCGAACAGGATTACGAAGAACTCAAGATTATGATTGCCCAGCAGACCAAGGTATTGGCGCAGACCGATAATCCGGCTATTACATACAATTATTTGCTGCAGATTCTCAAATGGATGAAGCGGAACATCAATTTTGACTTCTCTCTTTCCTCCAAGAAAGCTGAGGAAGCCAGCTGGAATGAATACATACTGCAAGGGACTTCACATTTCATGGATGTAGCAAATTTCATTAAAGAGCTGGAGTATCAAAGACCAGTGCTAACGGTTGAGGAAGTTACTATCAACGAAAACCAAGCTGAAGTTTCGGACTCAGTCATCTTTTCTGTAGTCTTTAAAACTCATTTTACACCAGATGGCATTCCCATGGAAACTGTAGAAGAAAAGGATGTACCGAGATATGGTTCTTCCTTTGTTTCATTCCGTCCCCGGATTTATGAAACCCCGCCTGATACTGATATTGATCCTGCTTTGGTCAGAATTGACAAAGCTCTGATTGTTGGTATCACACCTACCCGTGTCTTCCTGAGAGATGACCGTGGCATCATTCATATCCTTTCTGTCGGCGACAGAGTGGCTTATGGTTACCTCTATTCGATAGATGCCAAGCAGGAAAAGATTGTCTTCCGGTTAAACCAGTATGGCTCCACCGAAGATAAAACCCTGTTTATTCAAAAAATAAAATAAATAACAGAATAGGTAAGGAGATTTTTATGAATAAATACCTGGTAGCTCTAATCCTCATCCTGCTGGCTGTTTTCTCCCTGTATGGGCAAAGTAAAGATAACAAAGCTGCAGAACAGGAAACAGTTTCCTTCCTGGAAACTACCAATTACAATGACGCTTTGCAGATACTGGAAACCTTCTCTTGGAAATACGAACGTAAAAAGATAATCAACCTTAGTTCCGTAGATTCACAAATCGGCATCCCAATTCATAACCTGACTTGGCGTAAAGCTCTTGAACTGATTGTCCTCAAAAAAGATTTGATGATTGAGGAAACAGTCGGTGCAATTATCACCAAATCCAAAGATGTCATAACCGCGGGAGGGGAAACAGCCAAACCCGTGGACAAACAAGAAATAAACACAAAGCAGATCCGCATCAGTTCCGTTGCCTTTACCTGCGACAAAGCATATCTGAAAGCACTGGGTATTGATTGGACCACCATCCTTAACGGAAGGGTTAGTGCCAACCTCAGCTTGAATACTACCAACTACTTGCCCAATCCTATTCTGACCGGTGAGGTTGGACATGCCTGGGGTTTGGGCGATGGTTATACACTGGATGTAAATACCCTGCTTGCCACTATTGAATCCAATGAACTCGGCACCATTATTGCCAGACCTTCCGTGCTGGTCAGTTCCGGAAAAAAAGGTTATATTCAAGTCGGTCAGGACGTCTCAGTCAAGATGGTTGATGAAGCCGGCAATACCACGGATAAATTCTTCCAGACCGGTGTCATTATGGACGTCACCCCCACAATTCTGGTTACAGATGGGGACAGCCTCGAAGTAGTGCATCTGGTTGCCAATGTAGAACGCAGCAGTGCTACTCCAGGAACCATTAGCACTGTAATAAACCAAAACAAAGCGTCCACTGACATCATTCTTTATAATGGAGAGGAGACCGCCATTGCTGGTCTTTATAATACGGATGAACTCAAAGTCCGCGCCGGCATCCCCATCCTTAAGGATTTGCCCTGGTGGGTTCTGGGTATCCGTTACCTTACCGGCTATACGAGAGTGGAAAAGAAACAAAGAGAACTGGTTATCATCATCAAAGCAGAAATTTTG
>DAHVPA010000270.1 GCA_027318525.1 Candidatus Cloacimonadota bacterium
TATACCTTTAGCCTCTTTTATCTCTGTAGCATAGATACCACAGCTTTATATCCTGTCAAATCTTTTTTTGCTTTTTTATGGTGTTTATCACAACTAATTGGCGGGAGGGGTGCTGCGCCCTCATCAGCAAAGGGATGCAGGCATATTAAGGGAGGCGCATGGACGAAACGGACAAATTGGACAAAATGGACAGAATGAACACAGCAAAGCCGAGGGCAGGATAACCAATGCGGACGGAGCAAGCCGGGCAGAGCTGAGGGCAGGATAACCAAGGCGGACAGAGTAAGCCGGGCAGAGCTGAGGGCAGGACGCAGACGGCAGAATGAGCGGCTGACGTCAGACCCGGCAGGGATTTACCCCACTTCCTGCATGCTTGGTTGTCCCGCTCTTTCCCCGCTGCCTCCCGGGAAAAGTCCGGGAGGCTGGCGGAGGCTGCGGGATGGGTAAGCAGGCAAGGAAAGGTTGATAAGTAACCAGCAGAAGGAGGATGGACGAAACGGACAAACCGGACTAAATGGACAAAATGAACACAGCAAACCGGAGGACAGGATGGACAGAATCAGAGGGAAAGGAGGCAGCTCATAAGAATGCCGGCTTGCGGCATGAGCCACTCCCCCACCGGACAAGCCGGGAAAGAAAAAGCCCCGTCGCAAGGACGGGGCTGATTGTATCGGGGTCAAGCCAAGCCAAGCTCAGCCTGACGGATTGACTGAGGTTATTTTACCAGGACGATTTTCTTGCTGGCAGTGTATTTGCCACTGGTCATCCGGTAGTAATAAATGCCGGAGGCGGCAGCTTTGCCATTGAGGTCTTTACCGTTCCAGGTAATCTGATGGATACCGGCATCCTTGCTGGCAGCATAGTAGCTATACATCAGGTTGCCTTTGACGTTGAAGACTTCAATCTTAACATCGGCGGCATCCTTGAGGTAATAGCGGATGGCGGACTGGGAAGTGAAGGGATTGGGATAGGCATTGAGCAGAGCGGTATTGACGGGCACTTCGGGAGTCGGGTTCTCGGGCTGACCATTGGTGGTAATCACACTGATGGGTCCGAAGAACTGAGAGGTGCCGTCCAAAGCAACGCTTTCCAGCCAGTAGTAATAAGTCTGGTTGCCTTCGATTTCGCGGTCGACATAACCGTAGGTGATCTGAGTGCCGCTGGTGTTGCCGCCGGAAATGGGGCTGGGATTGAGAGTGATTGCCATATCCAGGCTTTCTTCGGTGTTGCGCAGGACATAATAGCCGAGGTGGTTGGTTTCGGACTGGACAATCCACATCAGTTCCACAAAGTATCCGGCACTGTAAACAGCGGTGAAGGAACTCAGGTTGACGGGCAAAGGATTGTCACCGGTCCAGAAATTAAAGACCTGGGAATCGGAGTATCCGCCGGTGCCGTCAAAGTATCTGACAAACCAGAAGTATTGAGTATTGGGAGCCAGAGGACCATTGTCGTTAAGGCAGATATTGTTGACCTGACCAATCATGGTGGTAGGCGGAGCAAAGGTATCAAGGAAAACCTGGCAATAGGCATTGGGGTTGAAGGGATAAGGATTGGTCCAACCCAGAGGAACATTGTTGTAAGGAATATCGGTGGTGCCGTTGGCAGGAATATTCAGAACGGGCGGCAGAAGGGGATTTTCGTCACGCATAATGGTGAAGTTCCAGTCGGGAACGATGGCATCGTTTTTGGCGGCATCGGACTGCACGATTCTGGCAGCAACGGGCTGCAGGCTGCGGGCATTGCCTTTGGCAGGGTCGGTGATATAAGGCACGACCTTCCAGTTATAGACGCCTTCAGCCAGAGCGGGGGTAACCCACTGCAGGGGAGCGGCTGTCAGATTGGCAACCTGTTCACCCATCCAGTAAACTCTGTATCCATCGGGTGTAAGACCGGTCGGGACCTGCCAAGCCAGGGTATAAGGCATGGCGGCGGCATCCCAGGCGATGTGGATAATTTCATCATCGGCAGGATAAGGTGTGAGTGCGGCATTGGGGGTCTTGACGCCGACAAAGCGCACGGTCTGGTCTGCTTCACCGGTGTAGTTAAAGCCGGTGGGAGTCCAACCGGTAACATCCATCAGTTCAACAGTGTAATTACCGGTGGGAGCCGGTGCATTAAAAGTATAGGGAGTAACCTGACCGGTGGGGACGCCATCTTTCAGAATGGCAGCGCCGGGGTAGTTGGACTGGACAGTCAGGGTATGACCTGTCTCGCGGAAAGTATACCAGGAAGCCCAACCATAGGTGGGAACATAGGTAACTGTGGCTTGGGCAAAGGGAACAGTATACAAAGCTGTAGAGCAGAGATACTTGGTAGCTTCGCCTAAGGTGGTTTTGTTAAAGATGCGGTAGTAAACCTTTTCACCCTGGGCAGCCTGACTGGTGGTGTAGAATCTGATGGCATTCATCAGCCAGGTATTGACTGTGGCGAAATAGAGACC
>DAHVPA010000271.1 GCA_027318525.1 Candidatus Cloacimonadota bacterium
TTGCCTTCTTCAGTCCAGGCAAAACAGAGTGAGCCATCCGGCGCAGAGGTTACGGAAAAGTAGTCCCAATCCACATAACTGCTATCGGCAATGGGAATGCCATTGAGAGCCAGCAGAGGAAGTCCTTCGGGACTAAGATATTGCAGATAAATCGCTTTGCCGAGGAATGCATTTCGGCTGTCCAGCCAGGCAACCGCCACTCCGGAAGGGCGTGGAATCAGTTTTACCGAGTCCCAGATAACATCATAACCGATACCCCAGATCAGTTGGCGTCCATTGGGTTCAAGCAGGACAGAACCATCGGGATTAATCACCTGGAAATAGATAGCAGGTGAATTCAGCCGCACATCTGCCCAGCCGATGAGCACTGAATTTCCAATCACCCTGACCATGGAATCAGACTGGTCAAGTTCTGCCGCGCCGACCTGCAAACCGCCTTCAGTCCAGAGCCTGTTGCCATTGGCATCCAGATGCTGGGCACAGATGTCATCATTATAACCGGGGACGTTGTTTTCCTGCTCCCAGGTGATGGCACAGCCTCCGGCATTGTCTGCCGTAAGCCTGTGCTCTCCCAATACCATCTGGGTCCATGCCAAATCAATGCCTACCGCCTGCCAGAGCCGGTTGCCATTGGAATCAAGCTTCTGGGCTGTGAGATAGTTGGTCTCGTTATCAGTGTTTCTTCTCTTCCAGGTGATGATGCCGCCGCTGTCAGAAGTGCCGGTAATCCTTAGTTGGGAAGACTGGATATTATATCCCTGCTGCAGGGAATCGACCTGAACCTCCTGTTGCCAAAGGGGATTTCCTTCCAGACTCAAGCGCTGTGCCCTCAATCCGGTCAGGTTGTTGTATTGATATTGCCAGACCAGCAGGCAGGAATTCTGACCGGCAGGAGCAATCGCCGGTATAAATGAGAAATAAGCATTGGAATTCTGGAAATTACGGGTCCATTGAATCATGCCGGAGGATGTGATGCGATGCAGACTGACCCAGGAAATTCCCGCGCTGGCATAATTGCTTCCCAAGAGGATGCCGCCGTAGCCGTCTGCAGCAAGACTAAAGCTGCCGGAGGTGGAATTGGTAAGAGGTAAACCGCTGGTTCCGTTCCAGGCTGCTGATCCGGTTGTGGTCAGCCTTTGCCCGTAAAGGTCTGCTTCAGTTCTGTCATCAGTCCAGACTACATATGCACCGCCCAGATTGTCAGCCGCTATCTCAAAATAAAAATAGTCCTGATTACGGGCACAGACTGTCATTGCTGTAGTCCAGAGCAGCTGCCCCGATTCACTGATTTTCCGGGCTTTGAGGGTTCCCGTATCATAGGATTGACCATCCTTGAAGACAATGATGTAACAATTGTCTGACGTTCTGGTGATAACGGGCTGCAACTGGCAATTGGCTCCGCCATCCACCAAAACGGGTTCTGTCCAGACAGGATTGCCCTGCAGATTGACCTTTTGGGCATAAAGGTCACGCCCGCCTCTGTGGCTGTCGGTCCAGACATAGATCATGGCATTGTCCGAAGTAACCGCACCACAACGGTTCCAGACAATATCATAACCCATCCTGACCGGAGCGGGATTTTGCCACATCGTGGTGCCAAAAAGCATCAGTAAAAGTAAAGATAAGATCAAGGTCATACTCAGCCGTTTCATTGTAAACTCCCTTACAACAGGTATTTCAGCCTGCAAGCCTGCCTTCCTCATCCTGATAAAACCAAGGTATCTTTGACAATGTATTGAGTATGGTAAAATATATAGCACAAAGCGTTCCATACTAAGCCTTTTTGACAATAAACAGATATTTGTGACGGTTGACTATGTTTTTCGGTTGACATCAGTCTGCATTTTTTAGAATCGGAATCGTGAGCAAGTCATGATAGAAATGCAGAATGTATATGCCGGATATGGACAGCGCAATGTCCTGCAAGGGATTACGCTCAGAATTGAGCAGGGGGACTTTGCTGTGATACTGGGTCCCAATGGAGCAGGTAAATCCACTCTGCTTTATACTTTGACGGGGTTCCTTCCCACCGGCAAAGGCAGCATCCGCATCAAGGACAAGCCACTGCCGCAATGGCACAAGAAGGAACTAGCCCGCACCCTGGCACTGATTCCGCAGGAGACTTCCCTGCCCTTTGACTATACAGTGGAAGAAATGGTATTGATGGGGCGTTACCCCTGGCTGGAACTGATGCAGTCCTATTCCTCCCGGGATATGGAACTGGTACGGGAAATCCTTGCCAGGTTGGACTTGACCACATTTTCCCAGCGGTATTACTCACAACTCAGCGGTGGAGAAAAGCAGCGCGTGTTACTAGCCAGGGCACTTGCACAGCAGACGGAAGCCATTCTGCTTGACGAATCGCTTTCACAGCTCGATATCAACCACCAGTTGGAGTTTATGCAACTGCTTTCCGAAATCAACCGCAGCGGTATA
>DAHVPA010000272.1 GCA_027318525.1 Candidatus Cloacimonadota bacterium
TGTTCAACTCCAACATGAATATCCCAGCTATCCTTAAACAAGCTGTTTACGCCTGACCACTGGGTATACTCAACTTCAGTGTTGAAATGTGTAAGCATGATATTACGCGGCAGATAGTTAAAACCAACTCTCAGCCTTGCCGGCAGTATGTATTTATCTTTTAATTCGGACTCAGTAATGGTGGGAATGATATTAGTGCTTGTTGAAGGAATTGCCATGGTGGTATCAGGACCATAAATGCTTCTGATATCACTATCTCTGTCGAGCTCACTTTCCAATGAGTAAGAGATGCCAATACCCCAGCGTTTAT
Source organism: Candidatus Cloacimonadota bacterium (assembly GCA_027318525.1). GTDB lineage: Bacteria > Cloacimonadota > Cloacimonadia > Cloacimonadales > Cloacimonadaceae > UBA5614. Next base: position 311 of record DAHVPA010000272.1, read on the forward strand.
TAATCTTTATATCAGTCCCAAGTTTCACCTGTATACCGCTAAAATCAGATTGATTGCTATAAAGTGAATCAGGCAGCACATTACGATGAGAATATGCGGAATTTATTGATTGCTGCATGGACCAGGTCGTCCATTTGATGCTTTTCCTGTATTCACTGGAACCGCTCATATTGTTCAGGGTAGCGCCCAAGTGGATTTGCATCCCGCTTTCCGATTTATAACCACCGCCCAGGGTAAATCCCAAAGCATTAAGTCTGCCCGTGTTGTTTATCTTGTTTATGGCAATTACTTCCGGATATCCGTCATTGTCTGAATTCCTGTTATTGCGGACTTCTTCATCATAAGTTCCTTTGAAGTTCACAACCGGTAGATAAGCAATGCCAAGACCCGCTACAAATCTGTTTCCCAAGTTCCTTTTATAAAAACCGCCAAACCCATAATCATCAAACAAATTTATGTTTGAGCTATAGGTGGCATCATCAATAAAAGTATCAAAACTGTTGTAGAGAGGAAAACTGCGGTTGTCTTCATTACGGGTAAACAGACCATCCGCCGTCAGTCCGATTTGCGCATCCATAGTAGTCACATTGGCAGGATTAAGATTGATTGACATTGGCGAGAAGGTGTCGAAAACACCGGTATTACCCATGCTCAAGCTACGGGCACTAAATGATGGCGTAGTGTTGCCCAGATAGAAATCTGATACTGACCAAGCTGCCAAATTCAAAGTAACAAACAGAATTCCTGCAGCAATAATAAAGGTTTTTCCAAATTTATTCAACAGCATATTTCCTCCATTAGAAACGATAATCAAGCTGAAGTCTGATAGTGTTTTCAGAGTATTCCACCCTCTGGAAGTAATTATCCTGATTGACAGGATAAGCAGCGTCATATTTACGCAGGAAATACTCAAGGGTTTGATATGTCTTATTTCTATATTTAAGAGTCAGATAAACGTTTTGAGAAATGCGGCTATGGAAGGAAACCCAGCTTTTCATGCCTTTGTTTCCCATAAAGTCAATCTCCATATCCTCCCAATCCCAATGTGAAATACCATGTCCATACCAGTAGATAAATGAGCCTTGCATGTAGAAGTTTTCATTGAAGTGATGAGTGTAGTTAGCACCGATGTAATCCCCTTTCATCAAAACCATCCCGGCTGCCATAGTATTGCTGATATTGCTGGTTGCTGCTTCAGCGGGATTGGTTAGGGATGTATAAGGGGGTCCCCAAACTGTGTTGTATCGGTATTCCAATTCAAGATAATCTCTGGCAGACAGGAAGGTTCTGGCAGACAGTGTGTATTCATTGGTCTTGGAAACAGCTCTGTCAGCCAAGTCATCGGAACGGTTGATTTGGTTCTTATATCTGGCGCGTAAACCCAATTGATATACAGGTCTGAACTCCAGTTCGCTCTGGAATCTGGCACTGCGCCTGTGATCGCTCATGCGTTCCCATATATCGAGATAGCTTCTTCCGATTGTATAGTAGTTATTGAAGCGATAGCGTGTCTCAAAATATAAGCCCTTTTCGGGTTGAGCCTGTGAACTTGTTTGCCACAAATCTGACAGTAACGGATTTGTCAGGGTGTAAACATTTTTATCCAGGATGGTATCATCAAACCTTGCATGCTCGCCAAAAGCATTGCTGTATGGATTGTCAAAATCGAGATCGATATTTCGGTAAAGAGTCAGGAAGTATAGGTTTTCAAACTGAGTATAAGCGCTTACAATCAAGGCTTTGGGATCATCCCCAAGCTTTTCATCCTTTCCGGTTACTGTCAGTTCTGCATATTCTCCCTGCAGTGATGTATTGCCCAAGACTGTCATGCCGTCAAATCCAAGAACTCGCCTGAAATCCCTTTGGTATGATGAGGTTTGGGTATCATACAAACCGCCAATTTCACTATCGTTATATTTAAATTTTGTATAGTCATATGTATCGCGGATAATCAGGCTTTTTAAATCATCGCCGGTGGGAGCGATAAAGTTAACGTTATCATAAAGCGCTGTATATGTAGTGAATCCTAGCTTGGTCCCGATGACCGGAGTAACCTGCAAATGAGTTCCCCAAAGTTTTTCATCCATTATGTCTGTTCTGGGAGCTAGA
>DAHVPA010000273.1 GCA_027318525.1 Candidatus Cloacimonadota bacterium
AATCTGGAGTTTACCTCGGGGAGCTTGGACTTTGACGGCAATACGGTAACCCTGGCAGGGAAGGACTTTGCCATTGGCTCAGAGGATGCTTTGCTGTCTGGCTTGAATGTCAGTTTGAGCAATACCTCCAATATCTGGGGCGGCGGTACCAGTATAGCCCATACCTGGACCGTAGCAGCCGAGATCACAGACAGTGTGGATGTGAGCTTAACCTATCCGGAGAGTGAGACTGCGGCAGATTTGGTCAAGGTCTGGCGGCGGGAGAGTGGAGACACTGGACCCTGGACTCTGGTGGGTACCTACAGCACAGTTGATAATGGCAGCACCCGGACAGTAACAATAACCGATCAGACTATCTTGAACTATACCGGCGGTTCCTGGGAATGGACAATATCGGATATAACGGAGACCTTGCCGGTGGAGCTATCCGCTTTTACGGGAGTACTTACTCCGCAGAACTATGTGCAATTGGAATGGGTGACCCAATCGGAGACGGGAGTATCGGGTTATTATCTGTTTCGTAATCTGCAGAATAATCTGAGTACGGCTGAGCGGATCAATGCGTTTGTGACAGCTACCAATACATCCCAGGAGACGAGTTATGTGTTCATGGACCGGGAAGCGACTCCCGGTTACACTTGGTATTACTGGTTACAGAACATAGAGTTTACAGGCGACTTTGACTTTCACGGTCCCATCAGCGTGCGCGTAGTCAATAACACGGGCTACACGCCAATCATTCCTCCGGTCACAGGCTTACAGCAGATATATCCCAATCCGTGCAGCCAGACTGCCGGTATATCCTACGGTCTGGCCAAAGACGCAGCCATCAGCATTGTGGTTCTGAACATCAGGGGCGAGACGGTGCGCAGTCTGTATGCGGGCAACAAGAAAGCCGGGACCTACAAGCTGATGTGGGATGGCAAAAGCGACCAGGGCATTCCTGTCACCTCCGGGGTGTACTTCGTGCGCATGCTGAGCGGTCAGCGCAGCTCCACCCAAAAACTCGTCATGATTAAATAGTTGCTATCCTGTCTAATTCCCAAACGGGACAATATACCGCAGATAAATACTGCGTAATCTGGTGAATCAGATGTATCATTCTATGCTTAGTGATTAATCCAATTAGTTTATTTTACAAAGCTTACCACGGATAATATTATACAAATTATTTCCCATATTCTTCTAAAAAAACAAAAAAAGTTCTTGACATAAAAGTTATATTTGGTGAAAGGTGTATATGAGTAATGATATAAACTGATGAGGGATTAATTTAAGCTATTCAAACCGATTGCTTAGGTTGATGCTCAGTCATAAATAAAAATACAGAGCAGCGTTAATCCGCACCGGGAGGTGCCAATGAAGAAAACTTATATTATATTTTTACTTTTGATTCTATCCTTTAGTCTGTTAATTGCGCAGACCAACGGAACCTGGGGACTGACCACCAATGGTAACTGCACCGCAACCGGATATGTCTCAGGCAGTGCTCTGGCGGGCGGCGGCGGTATCGGCACGATATCATATGGAACCAATGGAGCGTATTCCGGAAACTGGAATTCCAATAGTTTAGCTGTTGCGCAGACAGGCAATGATTATTACCAATATACACTTACTGCTACTGCAAACATCAGTATCACCACAATATCCACATATGTCATGTATTCAGGCAATGCAGCGATGACGGCAGCCGTACTATACTCAATCAATGGCGGTGCATATACTCAAGCCGGCAGCAATCTATCAGTTACTACAACCTCAACTCAGCAAACCATCAGTGGATTGAATTTCAGTATATTGAGCGGTCAAACTTTTACTTTAAGAATATATGCCTGGAGCAGTAACTCAAGTGGCAAGACTTTTTACAATAAGACAAGCGTCATCACCGGTTACTGGTCCGCTGCAGGGGATTATTTCCGCACCTATGCCTCAGGTAACTGGAGCAATATCAATGACTGGATGTCGTCTCCCAATAATACCACCTGGTACCATGCCAGCCTTTATCCCACTAACAGCGCAGCTTCCGTGGATATCATCAATGGTAATGTCATAACGCTTACAGCTGCCGCGACAGCCAATAACCTTAATTTCACCAGCGGCAGCATCACTTTGGGCAACAATAACCTGACCATCAACGGGACCTTAACCGGTACGCCGTACTTTACCTATAGCGGCACGGGAGTACCATCGCAAACAGGGACGGAATCCCATGTAACGGTGACAACCACGGCTCCGACTTCATTGCCGGATACGCTCAATACACTGACCATCAATCCGGGGACGGGGAATGCAGTGTTATTGCCCAACGATGTCTTAACCACGAATCTGGAGTTTACCTCGGGGAGCTTGGACTTTGACGGCAATACGGTAACCCTGGCAGGGAAGGACTTTGCCATTGG
>DAHVPA010000274.1 GCA_027318525.1 Candidatus Cloacimonadota bacterium
ATCATGTTTTAAACATAAAACTCTCTATCCTTAAAGGAGTATAAGATGAAGAAGATACTTATTGTTTCGGCCTTGGTTTTAGCCCTATTGCCGATTATGGCAGTTTATCACAAGCTCGGTGATTTCGATACACCGGGCAGCGCAATGTCTGTTAAAGTTTCGGGTAACTATGCTTACATTGCGGATAACAATTTTGGTCTGGCTATCATCGATATTGCAGACTCGCATAACCCATCGCTGGTCAGTTCCTATGGGATAGATGGAAATGCACTATCCGTAGCTGTGGTAGACAACTTAGTCTATGTGGACACCCTTGATTCATTGATGATCTTCGACGTTACCAACCCTTACGCTCCATCTTTACTCGGCGCAGCGTCTGTTCCCACTGGAGGGCAAAACACATGGGAAAACATCGTAACCGTATCGGGCAATATCGCATATGTTTTATCCAATCACTTGACTGATCCAGCTGGAGCGCCCTACTACTTTCTTAATGCCGTCGATGTCTCCGATCCTCAGAATCCAACCTTAATCGGTTCCTATGATGATTATGGTGGTATCCACACAAGATCAATCTCTGTTGTAAACGGCATAGCCTATTTGGCGGGGAGAGCGGAAGGCGGTGCTCTTTCCCGTTATCCCCAAGGACTGCAGATCATTGATGTATCCATACCTCAGAATCCCACTTGGATCACTTCGTATCCATGTGACGCTTTTTCAGCCACAGTAGATAACAACATTGCTTACGTGGTGGCAGGTGATTCACTTCTTTTCATTGATGTCTCCGTTCCGCAGAATCCCACTCTGATTGACTCTTATACTATGCCAGACGACTGGAATTACTATTCCATGATCAGTATCTCCGTCAGCGAGGGTGTTTTATACATTGCTGATAATGTTAATGGGTTGAGGACTATCAATGTCACCAGTCTGCAAGACCCCTTTCTGATCAGTTCATACACATGCCAAGCACGCTCCGCCTCCTTCGCAAATGGTATCGCCTGGATAACTGCATCAAATATACTATGGGACTATTATTCTAACAACTGGTTTGAAATTATCGATATCTCCAATGCACAAAACCCGGCGCTGCTTGGTTCTTATGACACGCCGGGAACTGCATATTCTGTTTCGAAAGAAGGCAGTACCTTATATATTGCGGATGGCGACTCTGGCTTGCAGATCATCAATATCCAGAATCCGCTGAATCCCGTTTGGCTTGGTTCCTTTGACACTTCTGGAACAGTCATGTCTTCACATGTTTCAGGAAACACTGCCTATGTTGCAGATGGTTATGGGCTGCACATCGTCGATGTGAACGACCCACAAAACCCTGTCCATCTTGGTTACCTGAATACAGTAGGACTCGCACGTTCGATAGATTTGGCAGATACGATTGCCATCTTGGCAAACGGATGGAGCATAAAGACAATTGATGTTTCAAATCCGCAACTCCCGGTTTTGCTGGGGTCATGCAATACGCCTGGACAGGCAAACTATGTAGTTACCGATGGCATAAAAGCCTTTATTGCTGACGGCAATTCTGGTCTGTGCATCGTCAACTTTATAAATCCACAACATCCTGTGCAGATAGCATCCTGGTATACGGCGGGCAATGCTACCTGTGTCTCTCTTCACGGCAATTACATATATATGGCTGATGGCGAAGAGGGTTTGCAGGTTTTCAATGTTACCGACCCCTACACGCCTATATTGGCTTGCACGGTGCCACCTTACCACGGCTCAGGCAACATAGTAAGCTGCTATGTGCAGGGAGATCTTTTATTTGTATCTGATGACTGGTGGAACGAGATCAGCGTTTATGATATCAGCGTTCCGCAGACACCGGTTTTGCTCAACCGATATGCCTGGAACCTGATTACAAACGGCATGCTCGTAGCTGGGGACGTACTGTACACGGCAAATGGTCACTTTGGGCTGAGTATTCTGGATTTGGGTATCGTTGATGTGAATGACCCTGTCCAGATTCCCCATTCGGCATTTCAGATGAGGAACTACCCCAATCCCTTCAATCCGGAAACCACGCTAGCCTATACTTTGCCCGCAGCAGGATCGGTGTCTCTGGAGATCTTCAACAGCCGGGGACAGTTGATCAAAAGCCTGCTGCATCAAGAACAGCTAGCAGGCGAACATTCCCTCATCTGGAACGGCAAGGACGACTTTGGCCACATCGTGGCATCGGGTCTTTACCTTTGCCGGATCGCCTGCAATGGCAAACACGAGACGAGGAAGATGCTGCTGCTCAAATAGGATCATATTGAGAACATAAAAAACTCTCTTCCCATAGGAGGATAAGATGAAGAAGATACTTATTGTTTCGGTCCTGGTTTTTGCCCTGCTGCCGATTATGGCGGTATATCATAAGATCGGAGAATA
>DAHVPA010000275.1 GCA_027318525.1 Candidatus Cloacimonadota bacterium
AGCAAGAGATGAAATAGGCGGCACACAGGCAATGGTCACCTGGACCTGAGCAGTGTCTGCTGCCAGCAAAGAATCGGGATTATCGGCGGAGTAGTTTCTGACAATAGCCGTAATCGTGGCTACGCCGGTCTGTCCATCATCCCAGAAAGTTGTGGTTGCGACGCCGGTGCTATCTGTAAATACCGTGGTCAGAATGTTGCCCATAGAGCATTTGAATAGTACTGCCTGATTAATCACGCCAAAATTTTCCCCATCCTGCACTTTTACGCTGATGTTGGAAAAGGTGATACCATTGTCAGCATAAATTGTGTCGGGCGAAGCCGATATCTTAATGATATCGCGCTGTTGGCTGGGTGGAGGCGGTGGCGGGATAATCGGAGCCACAGGGGGCGGATTTCGTCTGTCACATGAAGTGGCAAACGCTACCAGCACCAGTACTAAGACCATGATTAAGGGCAATAAATTACGCATACGTTTCATAGAGTCCCTCCCCTTAATTTTGTTGGTTTTCGTCGTCTTCGAATTCTATCAGACGTCTGGTGAGACGTTCATCAACTATGGGTTCCTTAGCCAATTCTGTATCAGGAATCAGTCTGGGTGTGATTTCCATGATCAAATCGGTATTTTCAGTGGTAATATATTTATGCTGGAAAAGTTTGCCAATCAAAGGCAGGTCACCCAGTAAAGGAAGCTTGGTGGTCTTGTCTGTAAGATTGGAATTGAGCAGACCGCCCACGATAATTTTCTTCCCATCGGGCACTGTTACGGTTGAGGTAACTTTACGGACTTTGGTGCGGGGAATGTAATCCGCGACAAAATCAACGATGGAGCTTACTTCGGGGCTGATCTTGGCTGTAATCTGACCATCTTTATTGATAGTGGGAGTCACATCCAGCAAAATACCTATCTTGGAAGTCTCGACCTGAAAATCATTTTCCAGATTCTTGGCAACATAAGGAACTTCTTCACCAATCTGGATAATAGCCTGTTCTCCGTTCATTGCTGTGACGCGGGTATCGGTCAGCAGCTTGGCAGCATTGTTTTCCAACAGCCAGTCAATCGTTACGTCGAAAGCTGTAAGCTGACGGCTGTAATGTCCGATGTTGTCAAAACCGTCAATCTTCTGGAAATACTGTTGTGCAGGCATCTTTTCAAAATCCAGAGGGTCACCAAAGGGCAGATATCTGTCGATATCGCCATAATTATAGGGCAAACCTGTGCCGCTGGCATCAATCGGGTCTTCAGCCAGAATAGTGGTGAGATGATTCAACTTGGACCAGTCAACCCCATATTTTTTGGCATCGGCAATCGTTACTTCAATCAGTCTGACCCGGATTTCGATCTGTTTCTGCGGGATATCAAGACCTTTCACCATCGTATAGATCTGGTCATAGGTATCGGGGTTTCCCACTACTAAAAGAGCGTTCTGACCTTCGATCGGAACTGTCTTTCCGGGAGCATTAGCCAAAGCTTTGGAGATTTTGGCGGCGTCGATGTTGTTTAATTGGATAACATAGGACCTTTCACCGGATTCTTCATTGATTTTTGATTTTTCGCCAACCAAGAAAGTGTTTTCTCCAACTACCCGATAAGCAAGTCCTGCAGACCTGGCAACCAAGGACACAGCTTGTTCGATCTGAACTTCAGAGATATGGACTGAAAGCCTTTTCTCCTCGTTTTTCTCCTTTTCAGAGGCTTCGGTAGCCAACACGATGTTAGCTCCACTCAGTTTGGCTAACGCTGTCAATATTGAGGACAACGAAGCGTCATCGGCATCATAAGACACTTTCTTGGTAAAGCTGCCGGCGCTACCCAGCTGCTGTGCAAGAAGTGAAGACGATGTCAATATCATAATCGTTGCAAACAAGAGGATAAGCCAACGAGTTGATATCTTCAGATATTTCATAATTACTCCCAACTTTATATTAATAGTTAAAATCGTTCTGTTGCACTGTTTCGGTTTCGATATCAGCCGGTTTGGGTGGAATTGGCTGGACTGTCATATAAGAACGGACTCCGCCGGCGGTATAATAAAGAACGCCATTTTTTATTTCTACAATGCGTCTTCCGGCAACTGTGTCACCCACACGGTAGATGCCGCTTTTACCCTGGTATGAAATAATGGCGCAGGTCTCATTGTCTTCATTCACAAATGTAGCGGCAAGGCGAACCATATTAGCCACCATGTTCTCCCATTCTTTCAGCCTGTCCATCTTATCCTTAATAACGGGATCCTGTCGCAAGGGATCAGTCGGAACTGAAAAGGTAAACATTTTTCTGTCTTGAATCGAAGCTTCGATAGTTTTGATTTTACTGATAAGCTCTTCATTCACGGATATATCGGCATACCTTGATTTGAGAGGTATGCTGCTTACCTTGTTATAA
>DAHVPA010000276.1 GCA_027318525.1 Candidatus Cloacimonadota bacterium
ATCTGTCTGTCATCAGTGGAATAAGTTCCGGGTGCCACAAACACAGTCTTTGGGTTAAGGCTATCGGAGGCAATCTTGTGCAGTGCCCAGGCAATAGTCTTGAGCGGTTCAGCAGCAGAAAAACCGGTATTGCTGTCATCACCTGATGGCGAGACATAGAGGTCGTGGTTTACTTCCTCCCTGACGCCTTGAAGTATATCAAAAGTGAAGTAATTGGATTGATTGGGACTATTTTGATATCTGGCGTAATAGGGGGTGGGATTCAAAACAGTAAATCTGTTCAGAATAACATTGATGTTTATCTCTGCCTGGGCTGCCTGCAGGTCATTGCCAACTCCGGCATAGTTCTCATAGATGCTGCAGCGCTGGACACTATCAAAGATAACCTGACCCTGGATGGCAAAACATATACCTCCTCCCACCATTGCATAGTTGTTGTGGATGACCGTATTGGTCAGATGCAGTTGTCCATAATAGACAGACAAACCTCCACCATAATGAGCAATGTTATTGGTAATCAGGCAATTGGTCACGTTCAGGTTAATGATGTTGCGAATACAAATACCACCCCCAAAAATGGTCTTGCTACCTATCAATGTTCCTGAACCATTGCGCAGTGTAAAGCCGTATAGGGTGAAGTTTTGCTCGTTGGAATCAGCTTTTATACAGGAACCGGTGCGATTGCCGTCAATAATAGTGCTGTCGCGGTAGGCAGGATCATGGGTAAGATATTCCAGACTGGTAAGCAGAATATCATGTTTCCCGCTCAGGTCAACGTTTTCATAGTAAACACCCGGAAAGACATAGATGTAGTCATAGGCAGAGCAGCCATTGACGGCAGCCTGGATCGTGGTAAAATCACCAGTTCCGTCTTGTTTGACTGTCCAGATTCTGGCAGAGAGGATAGTTATGCTGCCCAAGACCAGCATCAGTAAGAAAAGTTGCTTTTTCATCCGACCTCAAATGCTACGGCAGGGACAAACCAGTCCCTGCCGTATATAGCTATCTATTTGAGCAGCACCATCTTTGTGGTTACCACTGTGTTTTGATAATGCAGCCGGCAGAAGTAAACCCCGGAGGGGAGAGCTCTGCCGCGATCATCAAGACCGTTCCAGGACAGGGAGTTTAAGCCCTTCTGGTTGGGTGGGTTGGACAGGGTGGCTACTTTCTGCCCCTTGAGGTTGTAGATGTCCATCCTCACCTCTCCTTGTTCCGGTAAAATGAAGCTGAGCTTCGTCTCAGTCCGGAAAGGATTGGGGTATGCCCTTAGGGAGAGGTCTGTTATCAGTTCCGGGACTGCATCATCATCTGTTGAAGTGCCGTTCCATTCGTAGCAGCCGATATCAACAATGCCTTCGTAAATCCTTTGGTTGCCATAAAAATCATAAGCATTGAGGTTAAGCCCTGATGTTTCAGGAGTTCCGGCATTTCTGCAAGGCGAGTTATCATGGAATTTATAAGCCAGGGGAGAAGTCCAGTCTCCACCCAGAAAACCGGGATCACCGGAGAAATTCCCTGCACCATAGATAATCTGGTTATCAGGATGAGATAGAATCGAGGCTGGGTAGTTGCGAATCAGGTTGTTACTGAAGGTCAAAGATGAATAAAGACCCAACAAATAAATATTTGTGACATAGATTTGGTTGGGAGCATCGTTAACAAATACATTGTTTGATGATTGCATACTCCCCATAAAAGTTACTCCATAGTGAGTCCCGCTGTTTGCGGCAAATGTGTTATTCATACATATTGAAGTATTTTGAAAACAGCCTCCAATATAGATGGGGCTTTTACTTTGACAGGAATTATTGGCAATCAGGCAGTTCAGCATTTCAATTTTAGCTTTAGGTTGATTTTCTTGACAGAAAAAGGACAGGATGTTGTCGTCAGAACAGACTGTTGAGGAATTGGTGATTGAGTTGCTCTCAAAACGCAATGAATCAGAAACCAAAGCATAGGCTATTGATTGCCCATATATATTTACGTTGTTTATCATATGATAGTTATCTATGTCACACTCATAGATAATGCCAGAAGTGTGACCAAAATATAAAGCCGAGGCTTTGTAGGAAGTCACATCGCGGATATCGAGGTTATTATAAACAGAACTGCTGTAGATCGAAACCACCAGAAAATCGCAGTTTAATCCCAAAACCAGATCTCTGATCAAAATATTCTTCACTAGCAGATTGGTGTTTTTCATATCGAATACTGCTCTACAATAGGTATTATCAGGGTTGTAGATTACAAAGTTACTAATAGTGACTTTTTCAGTATAAGCAATCAAAATTGTTTCAGCAGATACTTTATTCTGCAGTATGGGATGAGACAGGGAATCACCAATCATCGACACAA
>DAHVPA010000277.1 GCA_027318525.1 Candidatus Cloacimonadota bacterium
ACCTTCCGATTTGTAGCCGATATCGACCATCACTTCTTTGTCTGTGATGTTGACCACCATGCCCTGCACAATCGTTCCCTTCTTCAGGTTGGATTCGCTTTCTTCCAGCAGCAGTTCCATTTCGCTTTTAGGTTCGGTGGAGACTGCCTTGGCTTTGACGGGCTTGGGGGGTTCGGGTTCCTGAACAGCTTCTGCGGCTGCAGGAGTTTCTTCAACAGCAGGTTCTTCCTGTGCGTGTGTTTCCACGGCTTCTGTGGGTTGTGTGGACACTTGTTCTTCACTGACGGAAGCTTCTGCTTCTGTCATCTCGTTTTTGACTTGGTCTTGGTCTTGTGTTTGGTCATGCGTTAACATGATTCCTCCTTATTGACGGGTATATCTTCGACACTTGTCACGGTTGTCCGATTTCCCGTGAGTTCATTTATTTTATTAAAAACTTCGACAATCAGATAGTCGGGAGTGGAAGCTCCGGCGGTCAAGCCTATCCTGACTCTATCGCTCAGCATACCGGCTTCCAGTTCTTCGGCTGTTTCTATATGGATGGTGGGAGTGATTTCTGAGCACAAGGCTGCCAGCATCCGAGTATTGGAGCTGTTTTTGCCGCCAATGACTATCATCTGGTCACTCCTGGCTGCCAGCTCAACAGAAGCTTCCTGCCTCAGCGATGTGGCTGTGCAGATGGTATTGAACAGCCTCAATTCCTTGACCTTGGGCACCAGGGCATGCACCAGTTTCTGCAGGTCTGCCATGTTTTTGGTCGTTTGGGAAAGCAAACCCAGCTTGTTCCAGATTTTTTCCGGAAGCTCATCAACTCCGTTCAGCACCAGGATTTCCCCCTTGCAGTAAGAGAGCATGGCAATCACTTCCGGATGCGACTTATCGCCCATGATGATGACGGGATAACCTTCCTGACAGAGACTGCGGACATGGTCCTGCGCTTTGCCGACAAAGGGACAGGTGGCATCAATCAGCTTATTGCCGTTGCGTTCCAGCATTTCCCTATCCTGCAGTGTAATCCCGTGGGAACGGATAATCACCGTGCTGTTGTGCAGGTCATCCGCTTTGTCCACCATCAGGATACCGTGCTGTTCCAGATTTTGAACGCTTTGGGGGTTATGGATCAGCGGACCAAGGGTATAGATGGGTTTGTCCTTATCGGCAGCATCAAGAGCTATCTGAATCGCTCTTTTTACGCCAAAGCAAAAGCCGGAATGCTGAGCCAGCCTGATTTCCATCTTATTTAACCTGCTTGTTCAACTTTTCCTGCACATACTGATAAAGCAGTTCCACCTGTTCTTCGATACTGAGGCGGGTGGTGTCGATTTCGATGGCGTCGGTGGCGGGTTTGAGGGGTGCCAAAGCACGCGTACTGTCCTGTTTGTCGCGCTCCTGCAGTTCTTTGAGGACAGTCTCATAATCTGCTTCCAGACCTTTGACAATCAGCTCTTCACAACGTCGTCTGGCTCGTTCTTCGGCAGAGGCAATCATAAAAAACTTAAGTTCGGCATGAGGAAACACCACTGTGCCGATATCCCTGCCGTCCATTATGACGCCGCCTTCATTACCCATTTGGCGCTGCAATTCCACCATTTTTTCCCGCACCGGTCCTAAAGTTGAAATATCAGAAGCCAGCCGGGAGATATCCTCTTCTCTGATGCGTTTGGTCACATCTATATCGTTTAAAAGAACCTTGTTTCCGTCCGGACTGTATTCTATGCGGATATCAATCGTTTCCAGCAGCTTGTCCAGACGTGCAATATCACTATGGGCAATATCCTGTTCCAGTGCTGCCAATGCACAGGCTCGGTACATAGCGCCGCTATCCAGGTAAAGATATCCCAGTTGCTTTGCCAGAAGCTTTGCCGTTGTGCTTTTCCCCGAAGCTGCAGGTCCGTCAATCGCGATGATTAATCTTTTCATAAAACTGATTTCTTACTAATTTGCATCAAATTTGACAGGCGAATACTAAGTCAACCTTTTTTTCCTCATCCTCAATAAACAATGTATCTTGAATAATATAATTGCCTGTTCAGAAAGCAAAAGAATGAGTCTAAAACCAAAAAGGGCACAGCAATTGTTGTGTCCCCTAGCTTCTATGATTGATATAAATCGTGCTTACTTCTTTACAATCGTTATCTTACCGCTGGCATGCTTTTCATCTGCTGAAATCCTTATCAGGTAAATACCGGAAGCGAGCTTTTGCCCTCGTTCATCCCGGCAGTCAAACACAGTGGAATAGAATTCCCCATTCTTGTTATATGACTTGGTTAAACCTGCCTTGCGCACCAGGTCCTGATAGCTTTGTGACAGCGTGATTGAACGCACCTTCTGCCCTTTCAGGTTATA
>DAHVPA010000278.1 GCA_027318525.1 Candidatus Cloacimonadota bacterium
TGTGGAAGAACCTGTTAAGGATATCGGCAATCCAGTGGTCAGAAATGTCAACCCACTCAGTTTTGACATGCATAATATTAGCTTTGAAACGAAAACTGATAAACAGGCATTCCTCGTTGTAAGCGAAGTCTTTTATCCTGCCGGCTGGAAAGCATTCATCGACGGCAAGGAAACAAAAATCTACCCCACAGACTACATCTTGAGGGGAATTGTTGTTCCAGCCGGAAAACATAAAGTTGAAATGAAGTTTGCCCCTGAAAGCTATAAACTGAGCATCAGACTCAGTGCCATAGGACTGAGCATTTCGCTGCTGGCTCTGCTGGCGGGTCTTTATCTATGGTATAAAAGCAGGCGCAAAGAGGACACTCCCGCTGCCTGAGTCAATGTAATGACAAAAGCTAGTTTTCATGATGCCGGCAGGTCTGAGATAGCAGAAGGCTTGCCGGCTGGACTTTATCCCGTTGCTGTCCCAATCGGCAATCCGCTAGATATCACCTTAAGGGCTGTCAATGTATTGCGAAGATGCGACACTGTCATCTGTGAAGAATATCGTGAGGGCATCAGGCTGCTCAAAGCTCTGGGTATCGAAAAACCTTTGAAACAGATAAATGAGCATACAAAATCAATCGAAATCAGAGAACTCTTTGAAGAACTGCTAATCAGGAAAGACAAGGCTGTAGCTCTTATCAGCGATGCCGGAACACCTTGCTTTGCAGACCCCGGCGCAGAGCTGGTCAGGCTTTGCCACGAGTTTGGAGTAGCGGTTTATCCTGTGCCGGGAGCATCGTCTCTAATGGCAGCATTGATGGCAAGCGGACTTAAATCTGATAGATTTATGTATTATGGATTCCTGTCTGCCAAAAAAGAGGAAAGACAGGCAGAACTCAAACAGTTAAAATCCCAGTCAGGATTTGACATTGTCTTTCTGGAGGCACCTTACAGATTAAAGAGCGTTTTGGAGGACATGAAAAAGCTCATAGGCGGCAAACGCAGCGCTTTGCTTTTTTACAAGCTGACCACACCCCGGCAGCAGATTATTTCCGGTAGCCTCGAAGAGCTTTCCAGTCAAGCAGAATCCCTTCCCAAGGGTGAATTTGTCCTTATTCTAGAGCATGAATCCCACCACTGATTATAAAATCATTTATACCGGTTGTTTTACAGAGCAGGACTTTCATCTGGAAGCTGTTCCGGGCAAACGAACCTATAAATCCACTACACGTAAATTAATCAACCTCTCCTGGCAGGAAGCGAGACTGGATCCTGCACTTAATATCTTTAACGGACCAGTCGTCAGCCTGCTTTCCATCCTCTTGACCCGGAACCACCTGACAGACAGGGAAAACTTCTTTCTCAAGGTGCAAATGACAGACTACAAGAGTTTTTACGGCACCAATGTCCGCAACTCCCTGACCTTGCCAAAGACTGAGCTTGCCAACGCTCTGGCAGTTTGTGCTGTAGTTGAGACCAAAGATGGCACAATCTTCACCGGCAAACGCAATCAGAATCTGGCAGAAACAAGTGGCTACTGGCACGTTCCGGGAGGAACTTTTGACCGCATAGCCAATCCTTTACAGATAATGAAGACTGAACTTTTTGAAGAACTTAACATTGCGGAATCTGATATAAGTCAGGCACTTTGTCTTGGTTTTGCAGAAAATCTTATTATGAAAAAGCCGGAATTCCTGTGCTATTTTCACCTCAACCAGACTGAAGCGCAGCTTATCGAGAAAATGGTATTGGCACCAGACAAGGACGAGCATACAGAGATTGCCTTTGTGCCCTTGGAGGAGCTGGCAGACTTTGTGGAGATTCATCCGTTCGCACCTATCGGCAAAGCAGCAGTAAAACTATATCTGGATTATATTACATGCAACCAGATATGATTGTTGCAGAAAACAGATTTACTTTCCCGGTTAGGCATAATATATTGAGTTTTAAACTTTAGACAGGATAGGTTACCTATGCGTAAAGACCAGCAGAATATCTTCGATAGCGAAAAGACCGAGCCATTGACCAAAATACCTTTGGCTGAGAAGCTCCGCCCTCATACTCTGGATGAACTCAAAGGACAGCAAAAGCTGCTGGCAGAAGGTTCACTCCTGCGTCACATGATTGAGAATAACGATTATCACTCTTTCATACTCTGGGGTCCTCCCGGCACCGGCAAGACCACCATCGCTAAAATCATCGAGCAGACTTCGCATCTACCCTTTGTGCATTTCAGCGCTGTGCTCAGCAGCATCAACGACGTTAAAAGCGTTATGAAGGAAGCGGAATACCGTCACCGCGCCAAGAACCAGCCCACCATCCTCTTTATCGATGAAATCCACCGTTTCAA
>DAHVPA010000279.1 GCA_027318525.1 Candidatus Cloacimonadota bacterium
ATAGTCAATAAGCAGCTCTCAACCGGATCTAACTGCTCCCATTCATGGCAAATGCCCATTCACCTCTTTGTACTTAGATCCCAAAGTAAATCAAAAGCATACCTAATCTATTACAAATGTATATTAAAAGTATTCATGAATACATTTGATATCCTTTTGATTTACTTTTGATATACATTTGAAATACTTTGGCTAAAGGGGAAGGGAAGCAGGGGAAGAGGTTGGGATAAAAGTGCGGGGGAATTGTTTTTATTGACAATTATCTGCGCTTAAAGGAAATGATAACAGCAAAATTTGTATGAAAGACAGGAGACATCATATGTCCAACCTCAAGCTTTTGAAAGTTCTAAATCCCGTTATGGCAATTGCATTTCTCGGAGTAATCGCAGGGTTCATTCTATACAAAACGCCCCTCGTCCCGTCTTTACAGGGAAGTGAAGGCGCAGCATCGCTGCATGAGATATTCGGCTTAATCTTTTTGCTCTGTGCCATCTGTCACATCATCCTTAACTGGAACTGGATCAAGACCCAGATTTTCGGCATCAAACCGGTGAAGAAAGCCGGACGGAAATAATCCGCAAAAAGCTCTGACAAAACAGGCTGATTAGAACCTCAACCCATCAGGTTACAGCGGATAAAATCTTTGTATGACAAGCAAAACGACTGCCCTCAGCTCTGATTACGCAACTAAACTTGCCGCGCAATTGGCGGAACTGGTCACTTCCGAAGCGGGTTTGACCGACCGTCTGTTTCGTTGTCGGCAACTGCTCGAAGAAATATTCAAAGCGGTCACGGCTCATACCAGCATAGCTTTTACGGGGCTTTATGCCCGTATGCAGTATGCTTATGAAGCCGGCATCACAGATGCAGAACTGAATAAGCAACTCCAACTTCTGCGGTTGCTGACCAATAAAGTAGTGCATCACGATGATTTCGAATTCGGGGAAGGTGACTTTGCCAGTGCTGTGCTGATTCTGGAAAGGACACTGCATAAACTCAGCGGCTCCAGACAAGCTCTGAATCCTGCCATTACTGATTTCATCACCCGCAGCAAAGCGGCAGAACTGGTTTCCAACCGTGCTGCGGCAGACCAAACCGTTTCACATATCTACTGCTCCGTAATGAGCTGGAAACTGGCTCATCCCAAAGCTGGTAAGAAATACATAGAGCTCGACTGCCTGACCACCGAAGGCACGCAAATCAGCATCACGCTCTGGGAAAGAGAAGGAAACGACAATCCGGGACGGCGCTGGACGGTTTTGGACAAAGTGCTTTGGAAATACTGCAACCTCAATCTCTATAACCTGACTCAGGTGCAGGGCATGGCGCACCGTTATCAGTCCACACAGCTAACGTTGATTATCCTGGAGCAGGATTTTCTGGTGGATGTATCATCAGTGGCAGACTGCTTTCAAAATGCTGATTATTTTCCCGAACTATTTATCCTTAATAAATTCTTTTCCGAACCCATCACAATTCCGCTGGCAAAAGGAAAGTTCGTCAATCACGTCTTTGATGAGCTGATACGCGATCCTGCCCGTTCGCTGAAAGAAATCTGGACCGAATATAAAAAAGACAATCCTCACCATGTGTTTGCCCTGGGTGAACCGGCTTGGCAGGAAATCTATGACCAGGTGCTGGCTGACCACTATTCCCAGCTTCGGGATGTTGCCTCCGGATTGCACAAGCAAAACTGCCAGTTGGAGCCGTCTTTTATCTCAATCAAATACGGTTTGCATGGTCGGCTTGACGTCATGTCTCTGCCGGGGCAGAAACTTCCCAAATATTCAATCATGGAATTGAAAAGCGGTTCCGCCCACCCTTATGATGTGTGGAAAGCACATCAGATGCAGGTGGTGGGCTATAACCTTATCCTTAAAGAAATCTTTGGTGCTGCCAACCTCGCCAGCAGTTCCATATTTTACTCCCGCAGCAGCCAAACCCCTTTGCGCCACGTGGTTAATAACATCTAGACAGAGCAGGACTTTCTGATGTGCCGCAACCGGATTATCGGTCTGCTGCAGAAAATGGCGACGAATCCCGAACAAATCATGGATTGGTTCAAAACAAACTCTCGCAGCTATCAGAGCAAGTTCATCACAGAAAAGGCAAACCAGCTCAGCAAAGCGCTCAGAAACCTTTCCAAACAGGAGCTGGCGTGGTTTAACCTAAAGCTCCGCTTTATCTTCAGAGAAGTCTGGGCGGTTAAAACGGGAGCATTCAGCGAAAACGAAACAGGTAATTACGGCTTCAGCTCGCTCTGGAACTGCAGTCTGGTCGAAAAGAAACAGCAATATAGAATTATCGACAACCTCTGGATAGAATCC
>DAHVPA010000027.1 GCA_027318525.1 Candidatus Cloacimonadota bacterium
TCTAACCCAGATATTTGCAGGCAACGCTTAGTGAGTATTTATACAGATCTTTATACTCCCTTTCCGATAAAGACGATAGGTTGTTGCTGCTCATGTGAGACTTTTTCACTCAATCCCTCTTCTCTGTCAAGTAAATTACTTGGTTTATTCTCTTTAGCATTACGGAACCATTACGCTATCAATGCGCTATTATTACGGAGTTAATCCGTAATAATATCGTAATAACAAAGTATTATCCAAGTAATGCTTATAAGAATCCAATGAGTAATCTATAGGAATCTTCAGAATTGATAGAGAATACTATGGTGGTAACCGCCAACTGGAAATAGTTGCAATTTTATAAGAGGGAAATGCTTGTCATTGTGTATCTGTATATAAAGGGTAATTTTTAGAATTGACAGATATGTCCAAATGCACAGATTTGTAAAAAAAGAATTCTGGAGGAAAATATGAGAGCTTACAAAATAGTGATAATCGTCATAGCCTTGACCATGATCTTAGCTTGCAGTTCCAATTCCAAGACCAAAAAACCTCAGGTCGTCGAAAAGACACCCATGGTTCTTGCAGAAGAGACAGTCGTTGAAGCAACCAGCGCTTTTGAAAGTGGCGAGTATGCTGCGGCGATTGAAAAATATAAGACTGCCATCAGTTATTATGAGCAAGCCAAAGTATCTGCTGCAGTTCCCGATTCCATCAACAACCTGATTTACACCATGAATAAAAACATCGCCAATGTCCACCTGGTTCATGCCCAGGATCTGGTCAAACAGGAATTGTATGATGATGCTCTGCTCGAGTATGAGAGCACCATATCAGCTTTTGACGCTATTAAAGAAGGCTCAACTCCAGCCGATTCTCTGGACGAAAAGATTCTCACACTTTACAAGAACACAGCCTTTGTCAGCCGCCAGGTATTTGATTCAGAAAAGGCATTGTATTATTATGATAAATATCTTGCCGCACGTCCCGGTGACACTCAAATCATGATGCAGAAGTTCTTCGTTTATAAAGATGATCTCAAAAATGAAGCACAGGCTTATGAAATCCTGAAAACTTACGCATTAGCCCAGAATGACTTTGATTCCAGCCACAGCCTGGGAGACTATTACCGGGATAAAAATGACCTGGTCAATGCCATCTGGTGGTATGAAAAAGCAGATTCTATCAAAGCAGATGAAAACGTTTTACAAAAACTTGGTTCAATTTACCGTCAGAGAAAACAATGGGAGAAGTCCAATAATGCCCTCAAAAAGTTCCTGACCCTCAATCCTGACCCTGATCAGATTAAAACAACGTTCAAACTCATTGGTGATAATTACATGCAGCTTAAAAACAAGCCCAATGCCGTGGAATACTTTGAAAAGTATATCGAGTTTGAGTATGCTGAAAACATAGCCCTTTATATATGTGCTTATTACAATGACATAAAGAACAACACCAAAGCTCTCGCCTGGGCAAACAGAATCCTGCAGAACAATCCTGTCCAGAGCGATGCACTGTTCATCCGCGCTACTATCCGCTATAACACAAAAGACCTGAAAGGCGCAAAAGCTGACTTTGAGAAACTGGTCAATGATGCCAAATACGGCAAATATGCACAGCAATATCTCAAGAGCATGTAAATCCGCTATAACTAAATAGATACTAAAGGCGTTGACAAAGTCAGCGCCTTTTTTTTCTTTTGAATAAAATAATGAATGGAACAAGCAAGATGACTAAAAAAATAAGAAACGAGACCAGTGTCAAAGCTGTTTTTAAGTTCCAACCCAACTCATCTTTGAAAAGACCTTTATTGGGAACACACGTGCCGGCTGGATTTCCTTCTCCCGCTCAGGATTACGTGGAGGCAATGCTGGACTTAAATGAATATCTGATAGCACATCCACAGGCTACATTTTTTATACGTGCAGAAGGTTTTTCCATGATAGATGCTGGAATTAGACCGGATGACCTGCTGATAGTGGACAGAGGACTGGAAGCTGCTGACAACAAGATAGTTATTGCAGTTATAGATGGTGAGCTCACCGTTAAAAGACTCCGAATCATCAATGGTATCTATTGGCTGTATCCTGATAATCCGGCTTATGAACCTATGCAAATTACTGCTGACCTGGATTTTATCATCTGGGGTGTGGTTACTTATATCATACACAAAGTATAAATTCAAGAAGCGTTTTGAAGTTAAATATTCTCTCTTTCATCCATTTAATATGCTTGGTGGTCATTGTGGCATTCTTTGCCATGCCTTCATTTCTATGTGGTACATCATCTTGGGAAACCGGAACGAACTATCATACTTACTCGGTTCAGTTGAATCTGGATTCTCTGAACATTAAGCTTCCCCACTCCAATCTTGTAACAGCTTCGGAAAAAATTACTGGAAAAGACAGTCTCTTAGTCAGAGATATTGATTATATTATTGACTATCAAAACGGGATTATCAGCCTTACAAATCCTAATAAACTAAGCGGCTTAATACAAATCAGTTATCTGACCATCCCTAACTTCTTGAAAGAAAGATATTCTCTATATAAACAGCAGGAGTTTAGTGATAGTCTCGTATCATTGAATCTTCCCAAAACAAGATTCAATCCTTTCCAGAATGATGGCAAGCTGTATGTGACAGGCTCAAAGACTTTTTCTTTATCCTTTTCCAATCAGGAAAGTTATAATCTCAATCAGTCGCTATATCTTTCGCTGGAAGGTGAGCTTAATCCCAATCTGAAGATACTGGGAAAGCTGTCAGATAGTGAATCCCCTCTCTCTCCTGAAGGAGATTCACGTGAAATCAGCAGTCTCGACCAGGTATTTCTCAAGATCTATGGAAAAAAATATCAGGTCATATTCGGAGACCAGGACTTCCAGTTTGAGAATTCAACTTTAATGAACTATAAGACGAAACTGGAAGGAATATCTTTCAAATATGATAGTGATTTCTCTCTGCAAGCTGCTTTGGCAGCCAACGGTGGTAAACCACAGACCAATATCATTCAGGGTCTGGATGGCAAGCAAGGACCATACTACCTGAGCGCAGGCAGCACAGGTCAAAACACGCAAGTGATTCCCGGCAGTGAAAGTGTGTCAATAAATGGAGTAAAACACAACAGAGGGTCAGATTATACTATAGATTATTCAGAAGGTTCCATTTTGTTTAAAACGCTGATAACATCAAACAGCAGGATTATTGTAGACTTTCAATTTACTGATGACTACTACAGCCAAAGCAATTATCTGGAATCAACCGGATATAAAAATGCCGGTGGATTATCACTCAGTCAAAGATTCATCCGCCAAGTTGACGATAAAAACAATCCCTTGCTTTGGTCTTTTTCTGAAGCAGATAAAGACTCCCTGAGGAAAGCAGGTGATTCCGAAAGCTGGGGACAAGGAGTTTTTCTGGTTGAACCTGGCAGTGGTCTTTATATTCTCAAAACTAATGCCAACAATGAAATATACTATGAATACGCACCGCATGATTCGACTGCAGCTTATCTTATCTATTTCAGTTATGTAGGTTACGGAAAGGGCGATTATGATATTGCGGGCACAAACAACTACCGATATACAGGAAAAAATCTTGGAAGTTACTTACCAGTTAAGAAACTGACTGCTCCCGTATCCAAAACCAATCTTGGATTGCAGCTTGATTACCGGAAAGATAATTTTGGAATGTCTGCTGAAGGAGTGCTTACTGAATTGGACAAGAATACATTTTCCGACCATGATGATGAAGATAATATTAGTTTCGCAGGTTTGTTTACTGCTTTCTACTCACCGCCAGGTATAAGATTATCACCCAGAATCAATGCTTCTTATCAGAGGGTAAATAAATTCAGCAGCCTATTTACGAGTCTACCCTCATCGACTGATTATTATGAACAATTGACTGCTCCGGTCTACGACTCTCTTCAGCAAGACAAAGCAGATATTGAGCTGACTTTTAAACCAATAAGTTTTTGGGAACAGATGATAGCTGCCAAATACAAAGCAATCAAAGGAAAGTATACGCAGAAACAGCTCAGATCAATAATCCGGATTAACCAATACGGAATCATTCCATTACTAAAATGGGATGCTATTGTATCCCGTCTGGAGTTTGCTGATACAATTCAGACGAATTCAGATTTTCAGTTTAATGACATAAATGCGGGATATCAATTTGGAATAATCAATCTCAGTTCAGCATTTACATATCAACAGAACATGTATCAATACTCAGGAAACATAGCAGACGATATCATCCTGGGCACAGGCTATCTTAAAATCAATCCGGCGATTCAACTTAAGGATAGCCAGAAATACTCATTCAAGATTTCTTACAATAAAGAAAACAATAAGGAAAAACATCGAACAGCCTGGATGGACATCCAGAAAGCCCATACCTGGCAGGCAGATAACTTTTATAATGGTAAAACCAACTCTCTCAGTTTTAACTATACCCATCGTAATCTGGAAAAGACTGACCTGCTCTCAGTTGAGACAGTAAAAAATAAATCTCAGTATGACATCATGGACTTGCGATCAACGCACCAGTTATGGTCAAATTCACTATCCGCAGT
Source organism: Candidatus Cloacimonadota bacterium (assembly GCA_027318525.1). Lineage (GTDB taxonomy): Bacteria > Cloacimonadota > Cloacimonadia > Cloacimonadales > Cloacimonadaceae > UBA5614. The sequence continues at coordinate 4,560 of DAHVPA010000027.1, forward strand.
TACATCATATTCACTCAATCAACTTGAGTTCTTTCCTCGTATCCGGGAATTGCACTTTGTGGGTGACGGTTTGGGTCTTTATGATAGCACAGGCGTGCAAGTCCTGGATGGAGATTATGATTATGAATACATTACAGGAAGAAAAGGACAGCTCTCCACCGAAATCAATGCCGGACTGAACCTGAATTTTCACCTGTCACCCGGTTACCTGCCCAAGAGCATACTGCACAAATTCAAACTGGACAGCAATTTCCTGGCTTCAAATACATCAACTGCTGTCAACAATCTGCAGCTCTATCTTTTGCTGCCGGATTATTTCTTTGGTTCAGATTCAACCAAGTATGGCAAGAAATATATGCAGCACACCTTCTACTTTGATGTGGCAAGAAATTTCCTAACCAGCAGCATAAGATATGAATACAACGATGTTCTGGATAACAGGTATCAGGAATTGAGCAAGACCTTAAACAGTGAAATTGAATTGGAACTGGACTGGAAAAAGGTGGGTGGATTCAGATTGACCAATAACTGGCTCAACAGCCTGGAACGCGAAACCAGATATGACTCAGAGATTAAGACTAATAAGCTTTCTGCCACCGTGCATAAAAATGTATCATCTTCTTTTAATACTCAAACCAGTCTGTCCTTTGCTTTTGAGAAAGGCAACCGCACCTCCCAGGACAAACCCTATCGAATTAACATAATCAAGCTAAATCCCAGCGCTTCCTGGTTTTTTATGAAACGATACAGGTTAAACAATAGTTTTGTTATACAATATAATGACCGCAGCGGTTCAGATTTGTTGACTTCCTTTCCCGATAAGCGCAATGGCACTCTCTTTACCATGGCAACTCAGCTACAGTATAGATTTAACAGCTTTACCTCAGGCTCATTTCAATACAGTGGGAAAGCATATCCCCAAGAGAAGTTTTTGCATGAACTAAAAATGGAATTCAGGGCGGAGTTGTGATTCATCTGAGCGGATTGGAATACATCCTCGTATTCATTATGATATTTATAGCCGGACTTATGGATTCAATTGCCGGCGGCGGCGGTCTGATTTCACTTCCCACTTACATTTTAATTGGATTGCCACCACATCTGGCTTTGGGAACAAATAAGTTTTCATCCTGCTGGGGCACTCTCTTTGCCACCCGCAATTATTTGCATCATAACATGATAGATGTCAAGGTCGCAGTGACAGCGGCAGTGGCAGCTTTGATTGGCAGCTGGCTCGGTGCGAAAACAGTCTTGATGTTGAATCCAGGTTTCGTAAACTATCTTCTGGTAGTGCTTATCCCGATTATTGCTGTCATTACTTATCTCAATAAGGCAGTAGGACATACTGACAATTCTGCTTCAGTTAAAATGAATGCCAAACTCGTTTATGGCATTTTATTCGGATGTGTAATCGGGTTTTATGATGGTTTCTTTGGTCCCGGAACAGGCACCTTTCTTATCTTGTTCTATACTTTCATTCTAAAGTATGACTATGTGGTGGCAAATGGCAATACTAAAGTAGCCAACCTGGCTTCCAACCTTGCTGCAGTATTTACGTTTGGATTTGGTAACAGCATATACTACAAACTGGCAATTCCAGCCGCACTTTTTGGGATACTGGGCAATCTGCTGGGTTCCAGACTTGTAGTGCTCAAGGGCAATCGGCTGATCCGCAAGATATTTCTTTTGGTATTGATACTGCTGTTGCTGCGCATTAGTTGGAATTTGTTCTCCAACTGAATACTCCGTATTAAATACCTATTTCATACTGATTAAGTAAGATAGAGGACACTCACATCTTTTGTCGCAGAGGGTTTGCAGAGAGTCTGCAGAGACAAAGTCTCCGGAAATACCCTTGATAATCAATTTCTGAGTTAAGGACAAGATGTTAGATAGCTTATGTTAATTGTTATTAACTTGACGAAAAACAAAGCATTGAATATTTTCAACACCAGCTAAAAATAAAAGAGGATAACATGAATAATTATTTCATGGAAACCCATCACCATGAGTGGCTGCTTACTAATAAAAGAGGCGGTTATGCCATGGGTACCGGCAATCTCATCAATCAGCGTAAGTATCATGGATTGTTGATTGCCAGTGATGAAAAATTTCAACGCACACATCTTGTTGCCGGAATGGAAGAACTGATAGAATGGAGAGGTGAATCGTTTCATCTGGATAGTAACAACTACAGCAACTGCGTATACCCGGAAGGATTTCTGCATCTGGTTAAACCATGGTTAAGACCATATCCCATTTTTCTCTATTCAGCTCTTCCCCATCAGGAAGATATCCTGATTCTCAAAGAACTGTTTATGGCTGAAGAAGACAACACCATACTGATCAAATATACAAATATGGGTAAACATAAGCTGCATTTTGAATTGCACCCCAAGTTTACGATGCATAACCATCATCAGATTAATTCCCCAGGTTTGTTAGACCGAGAAAACTATCAGACCGAGATAAAAGACTTGGAAACTGAGAAACTCATGGAAGCAAGACGTAATTCTAACCAGGTTTCAGTATATGGTGCTATCACAAAAGGTGAAGTCAAAGAAAACAGATTCTCATACTATAATGTGTTTTATCCCTGGGAAGTTATGAATGGTTACGATGGAATTGGAGACCAGATAACTCTTTTTGAAATCAAGTTTAGCCTTGCACCGGGTGAATCTGCAAACGTTCTCTTCTCTGATAGACCACTTACCAAAGTTAGCAAACAGGCAGATGAGATTCAGGAAAGATATAGAAATCTGCCCCTTCCCAAAGATTATCCGCGTTTGGATAGTTCAAAGCCTGGCTTGCTGGAAAAGCTTGATTTTAATGACAATCTGCTGTTTAATCGGGAAGAGTATTTACAAATACTTGAATTTGCCCTGACTGATTTTATCAGTAATGACGACATTGTGGCAGGTTATCCATGGTATGGTCCCTGGGGCAGAGATACGATGTTTACGCTGAACGCTCTTCTCCACACAAACAGACATCTTGATAAGGTGGAGAATATTCTTAGAAAATACAGCACACATATTAAGGACGGATTAATCCCCAACATGCTGCCTGAGAGCGGCAGAGAAGCAAACTATGACTCGGTCGATGCTACTCTCTGGTTCATAATATTGTTGAATAAAATGGGTAAACGAAAAAAGAGTGTTCGATATTGGGACGAGGTGATTGGGTATTCTGAGCAGATTATCAAAGCTATACTGCATAACATTGTGCATCCATTTCATATCAGAAATGACGGTCTAATTGAACTTCACAATGATTTTGCCCATGCCACCTGGATGGATATCAGGTTGGATGGTATTGCAATAACTCCCAGAGATGGAGCTCCTGTAGAAATCAATGCCTTATGGTATAATGCCGTATGTTCTTATGAAGCTATGCATGAGACTCGCAATTCTATATCAAAGCGATTCAAAAATCCTGATGCTGCGATTTTATCTTATAAAGGATTGATTAAAGACGCTTTCCAAAAATTTTGGCACAATGGTTATTTGGCTGACCGGCTTTATGGGGATGAACCGGTTATGGAAATCCGTCCCAATGCACTCTTGGCAACAGCCTTGCCCTATAACCTGCTTTCAGAAGAACAGATTGAACAAGTCTTTTTACATGCATATAAAGAGCTTTATACATATTATGGGATCAGGTCTCTTTCTCCTAATGACATCAAATTTAAAAAGAAATATTATGGCGTTCAACAGGTAAGAGATCTTGCCTGTCATAACGGAAGTGTGTGGGCATGGCTGCTGGGAGCTTTTTGTGGAGTATATCTTAAAGCTTATGCCCATAAGAAAACTTCAAAAGAACTGGTATATGATCTGACAAATTTCATCGGTAACCTCAGACAAAGCTTTATGAAAGGGCATATCGCTTCGGTTGCAGAATTATGGGATGGAGATGCTCCGCATTTCCCCAAAGGTGCTCCGGCTATGGCATGGAGTGTGGCTGCCTTGTATAACGTTGAACTGTATATTGCACATCTGGAGGCAAATCCTCGATGAAAGTATTAATGTTTACCTGGGAATTTCCTCCATTCATTTCAGGCGGTTTGGGAATGGCTTGTTATGGAATGGTCCAATCACTGCTGAAAATCGGAATCAAGGTTGATTTGGTATTGCCAACGCGCGACCTGGTTTACTTTCCTTTATCTATTCCGGAAGACGTGGATAACCTCCCTGCTGTATTCATTGAACCGAAAAAGCACAAGGAATACAGCTCAATAAGTTTTGGAAGCGTCAAAGAAAGGTTGGATTACATTGGGATTACAAAACATCCGGAAAGCTATATTCAATTGGGTGAAATTAAGAAATTCTTCAGGTTATCCAAAAGCTACGAGTCCAGTGAGCAAGTTCATTGGACAGATTCTGATAAACTGTTGGACGAGGCTTTAATCAATCTTACAGGGGAAGAAGACTTGATTAGAAAAGTTCAGGAATACACTCTGCGTGCCCAGAAAGTGGCTTCTACCCTAAAGTATGATATTGTCCACGCCCATGACTGGTTATGCTATCCAGCCGGAATGATCGCCAGAAAAGTCAGCGGAAAACCACTGGTCGTTCATATCCATGCTACTGAATTTGACCGCTCGGGCGGTCCCGGAGACGAACGTATCCACAACATAGAATATGCAGGGATGATGTTTGCAGACAGGGTTATTGCTGTATCTCAATATACTGCACAAATGATTATGTCCAGATATATAATCGATTCAGGCAACATCAGAATTGTTCACAATGCGTTTTCAGTAAAAGAGGATATGAACGATACAAAACAAAGAATATTCAAGGGTCCCACAATATTATTCTTAGGCAGAATAACCTTACAGAAAGGTCCCGACTACTTTCTTGAGGTTGCCGAAAAAGTATTGTTTAAGTATCCCCATGCAAGATTTATAGTCGCCGGAACAGGTGATATGGGGAGAATGCTATTGCACCGTTCAGCCCAACTCAGGCTTAAAAACCGTTTTCTATTTACCGGATTTCTTAATCGCAAACAGGTTGAGAGAATATTACTGGCTGCAGACGTATATGTGATGCCATCTGTATCAGAACCTTTTGGGATAGCACCTCTGGAAGCAATGGCTTATGGTGTGACCTCTATCATATCAAAACAATCCGGAGTTGCTGAGGTAGTAAATAACGTTTTTAAAATAGATTTCTGGGATACGGATAGAATGGCAGAGACGATTGGCTACTTAATCGAAAATCCAGAATTATGCAAAAAAATGGGTCACGATAGTAAGGAAGAAGTAAATCATATCTTGTGGGATGCAGCAGCTGACAAAATCCGGGATGTATATATCCATGTCCTTGAAGATTTTCTGGCTACAAACAAAGCTTAGGATGACATAATGTTAAATATCGTTTTCTATTTTCAGGTTCACCAACCTTATAGACTAAGACATTTTAATGTCTTGGATGTAGGCAGAAATAGTGGTTATTTTGACGATGCCAGCAATCGCTCTATCATGCAAAAGGTTGCTGCCAAATGCTATCTGCCGACAAATCAGCTATTACTGGAATTGATTAAGAAACACAAAGGCAGCTTCAAAATAGCATACTCCATAACTGGGACAGCAATTGAACAATTCAAACAATACTCACCGGAAGTCCTGGATTCGTTTAAACAACTGGTGGATACTGGATGTGTTGAATTGATCGGAGAGACTTATTATCATTCTTTGAGTTTTCTATATGATACAAATGAGTTTCTTGAGCAGGTTTATATGCACAGAGCTCTGATAAAAAAGGAATTTGGGTATGATACAACAACTTTCCGCAATACTGAGCTCATTTATCAGGACACACTATCAGACGTAATCTATGAAATAGAAGGATTTAAAACTATAATTACGGAAGGAGTGGACAGAGTCTTAGACTGGCGCTCTCCCCTCTATGCCTATAAAAACTATTCCAAATCGTTAAACCTGCTTCTAAAATACTACCAATTATCAGATGATATAGCCTTCAGATTTTCCAACCGGGATTGGCCAGAGTTCCCACTGACAGTGCCAAAGTTTGTCCGTTGGATTGATCACCTGACCTTGTCAGAAAATCAAAATCGTAACCAATTCCTAAATTTGTTTATGGATTATGAAACTTTTGGAGAACATCAATGGGCAGAAACAGGAATCTTTGACTTCATTAAACACCTCCCGGCTGAAGTGTTAAAACGTGACAACCTTGGTTTTATTACACCTTGTGAAACTTCAGAATATGCAAATTATCAACAGGAAGGCATCAGTTTTAAAGAAGCTGTTTCATGGGCTGACGCTGAACGAGACCTAAGCGCTTGGCTGGAAAACGATATGCAAAAGAATGCTATAGAAACTTTGTATGACCTATTGGAAAAAGCAAAGCAAAAAGGTGATGCCGAAATCATTAGCCAACTTAGATTGCTTACTACTTCAGACCATTTTTACTATATGTGCACCAAGTATTTCCAAGATGGCGATGTTCACAAGTATTTCTCTCCTTATGATTCTCCAGATCAGGCATATATCTATTTCATTAATGTAATGGCAGATATTGAGGAAAGACTCTTATGACAACCACTAAACCTGCCAGACAAATTCTCCTCTTAGAACCTGATAAAGTTCTAGCTTCTGAAATAGCCAAAGCTTTTGATCAGATATGTAATAAATTTTATGTTTGCTCCGACGTTGACACTTTTTCCAAACATGTAAGCTCCAAAGATCTTGACATTATTATCATCAGTCTCTATTCAGAGAGCCAACCTTTAGCTAGCATGGAGGCTATGAAACGGCTAATAATTGACGTCACTATCAAAGCCAAACTGATTATATATTACAACGATGGCAAAAACCCTTGGATTAATGAGATTTACAAAGTCGCAAGCACACTGACAATCACTGATTTTATTCCTTTTAGTATCAATCAATTAGTTCAGCAAGCTAATACTGCTTTGTTGATTAAGAAACATGAAGATGAATACATCAAAAGCTCTTTAAGCAAGTTCGTTTTAAAAAGACGTTTGTTTCAATCAAATCCATTTATAGGAGAATCGGAAAGCATAAAAAAAGCCAGAGCAATGATCTGTAAACTTGCCATTGCAGATGAAGACATGTTCATAATTGGTGAAACGGGTACAGGTAAAGAAGTGGCTGCCTATTATTATTATTTCAATTCCAAACGATTTGGGAAACCCTACAATACAGTAAACTGCAGTGCCTTAACTGAGACCTTGATAGAGTCTGAATTATTCGGACACATAAAGGGTTCTTTTACTGATGCAGACAGGAACAAAATCGGATTGTTTGAGCTTAGCAGCAAGGGAGTTTTGTTTCTTGATGAGTTAACGAATCTTTCATTGGCTGCTCAATCAAAGCTCTTACGAGCAATAGAAAATAAGGAAATACAAATTGTCGGGGGTGAATCAAGACGAGTAGACACAAAGCTCATATTTGCATCGAATGCCGGAATCAAACGCCTGTCTCATCCTGAGGTTGTCAGAAAAGATCTATTTTACAGAATCGAAGGTAATATTGTAGAACTCGCTCCATTACGAGAAAGAGGTGAGGATGTATTTTTGATTCTTAACTACTTCCTAAACAGGTATGCTTCTGATCATCACTATGTCGACTACTATGGCATTGTTGATGTTAAACAAGACTTAATGTCATATAGTTGGCCTGGGAATGTCAGGGAACTCAAAAGCTTTTGTAAGTTGCTTCTAATCAATGAACACATGATTAATGCAAAAACACTTCGCAGTTTCCTATATAAAAAGAAACTGATCAATAAAGACTATTATGATCCTGGTTCCGATTTTTTGAAAGACACTAATTTTAAATCTGCAACTGCCAGCTTTGAATCAGCATATCTTAAACATCAGCTTGAGACCTACAATTGGCAGATAAGCAAAACTGCAGAAGTAATAGGTTTGGAAAGAACTACTCTCTATAAGAAAATGAAACAATTAAACATCAAACAACCAAGATCTTAAAAAAATGAAATACAAATCTTATCTGGTTATTACATCTTTACTGGCTGCAATTCTTCTGTGGATGATTATTCGTTTGTTTACAGTAACAACATCAACAATCATATTACCGATTAATAATGACAGTTTAAATATGTTTTCAACAATCAAACAGCAACCCATCAAACTAGAGATTGTCCTGCAAGGGACTGGTTATAACATCATTAAATTCTACTTCAGTAATCGAAAGCTAAGCTATATGCACAACAACCCTAATACTATATCTGATGTTGTTGATGTATCAGATTTGGCATTCAATAACGCCAGTGCTTTGAATATTCATAGTATAAAACTTATCTCAGATAAGTCATTATCAAAAACTATGGAAAGCAAAGAGCTAAAGATCGAACTGATTTTTTCTGATGATGATGCTAAACGATTCTATATGACAAAAAGCTTTAAGCTTTCCCAATCAATCGTCAAAGTGAAAGGTCCATCCACAGAACTTTCAAAGATTAATTCTGTAAAAACGAGTCCGATTAATTTAAAACAATTGGAAGAAGATAGGTTTCAGATTAATCTCATTAATCCCAATCCTGCTTTGATCCTTAGTACATATTTTGTAGAAGCAATAAGCAACCACAAGCAATTATATACACGAGTTTTTTTAAACATACCAATCTCTGATGATGAAAGATATTCATTTTATCCTTCTTCTATAACCATCAGAGTAGCATCAGAAAGTGATGATATTAATCGAATGACAGAGAACGACTTTAAGGTATTAGCAGATGTGTCATCAATTGCTTCAGGTTATGGCAATCTAAATATTATAATTCCAGATAAGTTGCTTCTTCTGGAGTACACTCCAATGAAAGTAAGAATTTCACTCAAGAAATAGTGTTATGCAAAAAATTCTAGCGATCGAATCATCCTGCGACGATACCTCTGTGGCTATAATCAATACCAAATACCAGATTTTGGCTATGCATACATCCTCACAGAAAGAACACCTACAGTTTGGCGGAGTCCTTCCTGAACTTGCTTCCAGGTTACATATGAAGAACATTATGTACTTGGTAGAGCATGTCTTAACTGATGCAAGATTAACTAAGGAAGATATATCTGCAATTGCTGTCTCAATAAATCCGGGTTTAATTGGCTCATTGATAGTAGGGCTTTCTTTTGCCAAAAGTCTGGCTTGGAGTTTACAGATTCCCTGTATTACTGTTAATCACATGTTAGCTCATGTTTTTGCCAATTATATTGAACACGAGGGGATTGAAACACCATTTTTAGCCTTAATCGTTTCT
>DAHVPA010000280.1 GCA_027318525.1 Candidatus Cloacimonadota bacterium
ACCAAGAAATCCATCAACTGGAGCCTGCTCAGCCTCATGAAGAACGGCTCCGTCCTCGTTAACACTGCCCGCAAGGAAGTCATCAATGAGGACGATTTGGAAAAAGCACTGCTGGAAAGGAAAGGCTTCAAATATATCTCCGACGTCGAAGGCGAGAAGGTGGAATTCTTCAATACCAACTTTGCCGACCGCGTCTTCTTCACTCCCAAGAAAATGGGTGCCCAGACCGAAGAAGCCAATACCAACGCCGGTGTAGCCGCAGCCAAGCAAATCATCGACTTCTTTGAAAAAGGCGACGTCCGCTACCAGGTCAATAAATAAACCCCGTTAAATAATCCACCCACGATACACGCAGGGCAGTCAGACGGCTGCCCTGTTTTTTTTGTGCGTAGATACAGTATTACTTTTTTTCCGGTTTCGCTGCGTGAACTCACTGTGAACTCCCCGTGAGCTTTCATCACGTTGAATACACTATGCCTTCCTCTGTCTGCAGTGACTTGACTGTCTTCCATAAACCATATGGGCATCAGTGCTTCCTTAATCCAGGCTTGGCAATATGTGTCTATCCGCTTGTCTGATATCTGCGCCCGGGTGCAGAGATTAGGCAGGAGGATAGCAACAGGAGAGCAGGTTTTAATTAAGGAGGTTAGGTAGGAAGTGCGAAAATCCTTGACACCGGATAAGATAACATCATATTAAGAATTAGGCGCGACAGGCACTTTCCATACTATAACCTGCTATGTGAGGTGACAATGAAAGCAATTAAGTTATTTTTAACCGCCATCGTTTTACTGACATTCCTGCTGTCCTGCGGCAAAAAATCCACCGAACCGGAAACCACAGTCAAGGCACCCCAGTTCGTTTTACCTTCCGGGACCTATGAAACGGGGCAATACATTTCCCTTTCCTGTGGCACAGATGATGCTGAAATCCGCTACACGGTGGACCTGACTGAACCGACGGTAAGTTCGCCGCTTTACTCCACATCGCTGATGCTGCCTGATTTCTTTATCAACAATGCCAATTACTGCACAGTCAAAGCGAAGGCTTTCCGCTCTGATTTGCTGCCCAGTGCAACCGCGAGCGCAACCTACACCGTTAGCTACGACCTGCTGGTGGAAGCGCCGGAGATTAATCCTGCCGGTGGGCAATATAACTACTGCCCCTTTACGGTGTCGATATATTGCCCTACAGCGGGAGCGCAAATCCGCTATACAACAGACGGCAGCGCTCCCTCCTATGTGTCTCCCATCTACACGGGAGTGCTTTCCCTCAGCACATCGCAAACCATCAAAGCCAAAGCTTTTAAGGCAGGCTATAACAGCAGTGTCACAGCCAGCTCCGCCTACTTGCTATCCGTTTATGAAGCAGGTTTCATCAGCCTGCCGAGCTATTGTCATGGAGTTGTGGCAAACGGCAGCTATGCCTACGTGGCTGATGGAGCTTCCGGATTGAGGATTATCAATATCGCAGACCCGGCAGCCCCTGTTACGGCAGGATTCTGTAATACCCCCGGAATAGCCTACAGGCTTACCATCCGGGACAACTATGCCTACGTGGCTGACTACAACAACGGTCTGAGAATTATCGATATCAGTAATCCCTCCGCTCCGGTGGAAACGGGTTTCGTAAACATTCCAGGCACAGCTTATGACGTTGCCCTGAGTGGAAATTATGCCTACGTGGCAGCCGACATAGGATATATCAGAGTGATAAACATCAGCAATCCTGCCGCTCCGGTGGAGACAAGCCATGTGAGCTCGACATCCAATGTACTTTCAGTTGCAGTGTATGGAAATTTCCTGTATGCCGGCTGCACAGACGAGCTCAGAATCTACGACATCAGCAATCCCGCAGCGCCTGCTCTGGTGGGCGGACTGTATCAGTCTGACGGTATCAGGGGCATTGCCGTAATCGGCAATTACGCTTATCTGGCTGCCCTCAGTGCCGGCTTGCGCATAGTCAATATCGGCAATCCTGCCGCTCCGGTGGAAACAGGACATCTTGTTACACCCAGCTGGGCATACAGCGTTTCCATAAAAGGCACCAAAGCCTATGTAGCAGCCAGCTCATCCGGGGTCAGGATAATAGACATAACCAGCCCTTTCTATCCTTATGAAACAGGATACTTCACAGTGGAGGATGCTGCCACCTGCCTAAGTCTGGACGGCAACCATATCTACGTGACCGACGAAATCTACGGACTGAGGATTTTCCGGAACGAACTGTAAAGCTTAGCTGACCAAGCCCTGAATAGCATTTCCATCTTTGTCTTTTACTGCGGGGGATCAACGAGGGGTCTTCGTGGGGT
>DAHVPA010000281.1 GCA_027318525.1 Candidatus Cloacimonadota bacterium
CTTGCTTCAGGCGGTTCATAATCCCCGTGTAATCCTGCTCCGAAAGCTCTGCTTCCCTTGCCATGACCCAGACGAACTTGCGGTTGGGTACTCCTATTACAGTGTATCTGTAGTCCTCCGCCAAATCAATCACCAGATAGGGAAACCAGATTGGCCAGAAGAATTGTACCCGCCATTCCGCCTTGGTTTTTTTGTTGTAGATTTTTGCCTTGGGATGCAAGACCTTTTCTTTGCCCTGAGGTGTCTTAACCCGGTAGCGGTATTCAATCTCAATTCTGTTATTATCCTTTAATGTATAGGTCTCAATCCCGTTCACAGCATTCTTTTCCATAAAGTTGGGAATTATCGCAATCACGTGCCAGGGACCCATAAACCTTTCAATATCAACCTGTGGGACTGTCATCAATTCCTCCCTCCGCTTGCTTGCACGGCAGGATGTTGCAGTCAGCAAAACAAACAGAATCAGTAAGTTAAAGGTATATCTCATCGTGTTTTTTAACCTTCATTGCTTTTTAAATAAAGGATAATGTCTGATTTGATATTGTAAAGGATTATTTTTATTTGTACCTGGAATTATGTCTGCTGCTTTTTCCTGCCGATTCTATAACACAAATGCTAAAATCAAACCCAGTCTACCTGCAGAGGATTTCTGCGCGGGATGGCATTGACCTTGAATTTGGGATAGCCAAATAGCATGGCATAAGCCATTTTTCTGCCTTCAGGTATTTCCAGAGCTTGCCTTAGTGGTTCATAAGAATCAACCGCCATCCTGATAAATCCTGCCCAGCAGGTGCCGATGCCAAATGCGGGAGCAGCCACGTCCAGATAGGACAGACCGATGGTCCCATCCGTCCTGTCGTCAATGTAGGGATTAATTGGCAGATGCGTATAGACCAGGTGCGGAGCTTTGCGGCAGATAGGGTCTCCCCCTTTTTCCCATTCATTGATTATCCCTGATACATAGGCAGACATGGGGTGGGGAGTGCCCTGTATGCTTCTCATCCAGTCAACCGTTTGCCCGGCTATGTGCTGCACTCTTTCCTTATCGAAAATCACCTCCATTGCACAGTCTGAGAATTACCGCCCGTGGGAGCATAATGCGCAGCTTCCAGTAACTGAAGGATCACATCCTTATCCACAGGTTTGGACTTGAAGTGCCTTATGGAGCGCCTTTTCATCAGATATAGCGCCATTCTTTCCGCTTCGATTTTACTGTCTTTGTTTTTATATGAGAGTTTGGCTTCCTTCAGGAAATCCAACGTCAGAGCCTGCTCCGGACAAAACGCTTCACAGTGTCCGCAACGCATGCATAAAGCCTGTCTGGATTGCGGTATGTGGGGCAGTTCGCCATCTTTGGCTTTACGGATGATTTTCATCAGGCAGATGTTGGCGCAGGTATTGCAGCGGGTGCACAGCTTTCTATCTATAATTAATTCGGGCATCAATCAATCCTGTGATCTTACTTCAGTTTTATTGTAACGCCAAACTTACCGCCGGAGAATGCGTTACCACCACCGAACTCAAGATTGACGCCAAAAGTATCTGAGAAATAATAACGTCCACCCAATTGCATGCCCAGGCCCACACTGGTTTTGTGGTCTCCGGGGTAATCATCAGGTGAATCCCATATGTAGTAACCGATATTGAGACCGGCATACAAATCCCAATCCCGGGGAATATGGGCAATCCGGTTAAAGTGATAATTAGCATTGCCGGAAAGACCCATGACTTTATGGTTGTAATGCCCCTCATGGTAATCCTCGCGGAAGTTCTTATAGGACACCTCAGCCCCTATGGAAACGTCGCGGCTGATGCCATGGTCAAATCCCAGATACACCGGAACTCCCCATTCGGAAAGCCCTACTCCTGCATTGATTTGATTCTGCCCCATCTGCAGAGGTGACTGCCCCATTGCCAATGTCACCAATCCAGCCAGACAAATTAATATCAACAGCTTTTTCATTTTGTCCTCTCTATTCTTTTTTTAACTTATTATGTTGTATATAATGATAAAATAATCTGATAACAGTTTAAAAACTACCAGACATGATGCAAGTGTTTTCTTTAACCCGGATACTATAATCAGGCTCTAGATATGAATTTCTTTCTCTGGTGCTTTATGCTTGAGTTTTTTTATAATGAAGCTGCGCAGTATCTCAATGGGAATCATCTCGATATTCTCTTTTTCCACCAGGACAGTCAGAGTGTCTTTGGGTAAAATCTTTGTGGAGCCGGATGGCGCAATAATTTGGTTATCCCTGTTGATTATGGTTACCAGAGTTCCAGGCGGCAGTTTCAATT
>DAHVPA010000282.1 GCA_027318525.1 Candidatus Cloacimonadota bacterium
CCGCGTGGAGCTGCAGGACATTCTGCCCCCCGAAGAAATCAGGTCTGCCATGGAAAAACAGATGCGTGCCGAACGTGACAAACGCGCCAAAATTCTCCAGGCTGACGGTGAAAGGGAATTCAATATCCGCACCGCCGAAGGTGAAAAACAAGCCAAGATTGCCCGTGCCGAAGGTGAATCCCAAGCCAAGATTCTGGTGGCTGAAGCTGAAAAGCAGTCCATCCAGATGATTGCCGAAGCGGTCAAATCCTCCCAGACCGACCCTGCCCAGTATATGCTGGGCTTGCGTTATATCGCAGCTTTCACGGAAGTTACCAAACAGGGCGACAAGACTGTTGTCGTGCCTTACAATACTGAAGCTCTGCTCGGTTCTGTCAAGACCCTGCAGGAAATCTTCAAGAAGTAGTTTTTTTTAACCTGTATCAAAAGGCGGTAACTTTCCCTCCGGGATTGTTGCCGCTTTATTATAAAGGAGAACCCATGTCTGACATCATTTACATCAAAGCAAGAGAAGTTCTGGATTCCCGTGGCAATCCGACCGTCGAAGCCGAAGTCCATCTGGAATCGGGAATTGTTGCCCTTGCCTCCGTTCCCAGTGGCGCTTCCACCGGTGAACACGAAGCCCTGGAACTGCGCGATGGCGATAAAGCGCGCTATCTGGGCAAAGGAGTCCTCAAAGCTGTCCAAAACGTTAACGAAATCATCGGACCCGAACTGACCGGAACGGAAGTTTCCGACCAGGCAGCTCTGGATCTGGCTATGCTGGAGCTGGATGGCACATCCCTCAAAACAAAGCTGGGAGCCAATGCCATCCTTTCCGTCTCCATGGCTGTGGCGCGTGGTGCTGCCCTGGAAATGGATATGCCGCTTTACCGTTATCTGGGCGGAGTCAATGCCCGTCTGCTCCCTGTCCCTATGTCCAATATCATCAATGGCGGCGCTCATGCCGATAACAATGTCGATATCCAGGAATTTATGATTATGCCCCTGGGAGCTCCCAATTTCCGTGAAGCCCTGCGTATGAATGCCGAGACCTTCCATGCCCTCAAAGCCATCCTGAACAAGCGTGGAATGGCTACTTCCGTCGGCGACGAAGGCGGCTTTGCTCCCAACCTCGCCACCAATGAAGATGCCCTCAAAGTCATCATGGAAGCCATTGAAAAAGCAGGCTATGCCCCCGGTAAGGACATCTTCATCGCCATCGATGCGGCTGCCAGTTCATTCTATAAAGATGGCAAATATCATCTCGGCGCTGAGAACAAAGCCCTTTCCTCAAAGGAAATGATTGATTATTACGAAACCCTCGTCAATAAATATCCCATCGTGTCTCTGGAAGACGGTCTGGCGGAAGACGACTGGGACGGCTGGGTGGAACTCAATAAACGCCTCGGTAAGCGCATCCAGATTGTCGGCGATGACCTCTTTGTTACCAATCCCGAACGCATCCGCAAAGGCATTGAGCTTAATTGCGCCAATTCCGTCCTCATCAAGCTGAACCAAATTGGCAGCGTATCGGAGACCATCGATGCCATCAACACAGCCCATCACAATGGCTGGACGGCAGTAGTATCTCATCGCAGCGGCGAAACCTGCGATACCTTTATGGCAGACCTCTGCGTCGCTCTCAATACGGGTCAGATTAAGACCGGCTCTATCTCCCGCAGCGAACGCATCGCCAAGTATAACCATCTGCTTCGGATCGAAGAAGAACTCGATGTGGCAGCCCGTTTCCCCGGCCTGTCCGCTATCAAACAACTCAAACAGTAAACCGGAAAACAACTCAACATAATAAAAGACCGCTTTCCTGCAAGGCGGTCTTTTTCCTTTTCACCCCTTTTTATGATTGGATTTCCATCCCTTTCCTACACAATTTCCCTCCTTAATTCCATCCCAATTGCCAAAATACTATGCCAACATATTTACAATATACTATCAGTATATATTCAGTATCCGAGAATACAGAAAGTATACAGCAACTATACTGGAAGTATATAGAAAGTATACTGAAGTAATTGGGGAGGGAAAAAGGGTGAATTGTTGTAGTCCCTTGTTGGTAGGTAACCCTTTAAAGTATCCATGTTTGAAATTGGCAAGGAAATCTTTTCTATAAGAGTCGCAGAAGATAGGTAAGAAGCAGAGATTAATGGGATTTACGCAATTACCTAACTCTGCGAAGAGCTGAACGGGGGATTTATTGCCTCTGGTTCTGATGCGTCTGATGTGGTTGTAGTAGGTCTGATAGATGAACGCCTTGATGATGAACTCGAGCAGGCAGGAGAACTTTTCAATGTTGAGGAACTC
>DAHVPA010000283.1 GCA_027318525.1 Candidatus Cloacimonadota bacterium
AACAACAGCGATTTAAAGAATAACTATAAAAATGTCTCGTTTTATTCATATGCCCCAAAAGCTAAAGTTGATTCTACCTACCAATTTTTGGGTTCAATGATTGGTGATCACTCCAAAACAGGAATCAACAGCACCCTTAATACAGGTGTTGTTATTGGAATGGGTGCTAACTTGTGGGGTTCAGGTTTGATATCAGGTTATGTCCCTTCCTACACCTGGGGTGAAGCAGGAAGTTATGAAAAATACGATTTCCAGCAGTTTATACAAACAGCAAAGATAGTCAAACAGAGGAGGAATCTTACTGTGACTGATAATGAAACAGAAGTTTTGAGGCAGATTATTATAAAAGAACAACAGGAGCAATAAGTGCACGAATTTATAGAAGTAGAGTTTCGTTCCGGCAGATTGGGACATTTTCAGAATCCCCAAAATCTTGCCGTTAATCCCGAAGACCTGGTCATAGTAGATGTGGAAAGGGGAGAAGATATAGCCCAAGTATTACATCTGGCGATAAGCAACGAGGAACTGGAAAATCAGTTTAACAGCGGTAAGATAATGAATATCAGGCGCTTGGCGACTGAGGAAGACAGAGAAAAAATGAGTCATTTGGCTGAAGAGGAAGCCCGGGCTACCAAGTCCTTTCTGGAAATCGTTGTGAAGTATCCTTTTCAGATGAAACTGATTGATACTGTCTATCAGTTTGATGGCAACAAACTAACATTTTTCTTCGTAGCTGATGGAAGGATAGATTTCCGCCTGTTTGTCAGAGAACTGGCAACTCTTTTCAAAACAAGAATTGAACTGCATCAAACCACCGGACGTGATGAAGCGAAGAGGCTTGGAGGCTTTGGCATGTGCGGAAATGCCTATTGTTGCGGAACATTTCTCAAACGCTTTAACCAGGTTACCATAAAGATGGCAAAAGACCAGAACCTTTCAGGAAACCTTTCCAAGATATCAGGTCCTTGTGGCAGACTGCTCTGCTGTCTAAATTTTGAAGAAGATTTCTATGTTGAACAAGGCAAAGACTATCCTGTAATAGGCACATGTGTCAGTTTTGAAGGGCAGAAGATGTTTGTGTTTAAAAATGATGTTCTGAATAAAAGAGTATATCTTACTTCTGAGGATCAGGTTCTGGCAGACCTGCCTCTTGACCAATATAACAAACTGGAAGTGATTGAAGTTCCTGTTACTGAAGAATGCTGATACCTGTTTATGCCATTCATCCAGACGATTTGGAACAGCAGATTATCTCTGCAGGATTCAAGCCATACAGATTTAGACAACTGGTTAAGTGGCTATATGTTAAAGCAATAAATAATATCTCCCAGATGACTGATCTGCCGGCTGATTTTAAAACATATCTTAAGGAAAACTACGATTTTTCTTTACCCTCGATAAAGCAGAGTCTTACTGCCAAGGACGGTTCGACTAAATTTGTTTTGGAACTCAGGGATGGTGAGTTGATTGAATGTGTTCTGATGCCGGAAGGAAACAAAAACACACTTTGTATATCATCCCAGGTAGGGTGTTCTTTTGGATGTGCTTTTTGTGCAACTGGCAAGCTGGGACATGTTAGAAATCTTCAAGTAGACGAGATTCTCTCACAAGTGATATTAGCTGCTCAATTTCTACAGGAGAAGAAGCTGACCAATCTGGTTTTTATGGGAATGGGCGAGCCCTTGGACAATTTGGATAATGTTGTGAGCTCTATCCGTATACTGCAATCTGATTATGGTCTGCAGTTCAGTCCCAGACGCATGACAATTTCAACTTGTGGCGTGGTGCCTAAGATTTATGAATTGGCAGAACTGGGGATTAAGATTAAGCTGGCAGTTTCTCTGAACAGCGCAATAGATTACAAACGACAACAACTGATGCCTGTGACTAAAGTTTACAATCTGGTGGAATTGAAGCAAGCCATTATGTTCTTCAGGAAACAGAGTCCCTGGCGCATCACTCTGGAATATATCATGATTCCCGGTTTCAACATGGATGAGGAAGATGCGCGTGCCCTGACCAAGTTTGCAGGCGACATATCATGCAAGCTTAATCTTATCTCCTACAACCGTGTTGATGGCTTACCCTGGCGCAGTCCCACTATAAAAGAAGCAACCGCTTTTCAGGAAAGGCTGAGGGCATTGCCTATTGCAGTTACAATCAGAAAAAGCAGGGGGACAGATATTTCTGCAGCCTGTGGGCAATTAGCTGCCCAAAGTATGAACAAGTGAGGTTTTTATGAAAGAAATTAAAGAGATTGCCCTGAAGTTATTCGGAAAAAATCCGC
>DAHVPA010000284.1 GCA_027318525.1 Candidatus Cloacimonadota bacterium
CAAGACCGGTTTGAAAGATTAGATTAAGATTTTGTAAGGAGGCTAAATGTCTAAGAACCTTCCCAAGGATTATAAAACTGCTCAAAAACTGAAAGATACCAAAGCCAAAGGCTATACTCCCCCACCCAAGAAAAGCTATGAACCGCTAATGAACTACAAGCCTTTGCCGGTTGTTGACAAAAAAACCAATATGTGGATAGGACTCTTCGTTCTGATCACGACTTTGGTTGTTTACATGCTAACTCAGGCGCGCACCATGTCCTTTTGGGATTCAGGAGAATATGCAACCTGCGGCAGCATACTCGGAATCCCACATCCCCCCGGAAATCCATTGCACGTAATCCTGAGCAGGGCAATGTGCGCTGCAGTGGGCAATCTGATTCCTCATGCCGTGGTGGTTGCCTTTCTGTCAGCATTGTTTTCCGCTTTTGGAGTGCTGTTTACTTATCTGATAACAGTCAAGCTCGTCAGCATGTTCGAAAAGCAGCAATGGCTGGTTATCCTAGCCGGGCTGATGGCAGCTTTCTATACTGCGTTTGCATTCACGCATTGGACCACGTCGATTGAGGCGGAAGTCAATTCCGGTATGCTTTTCTTTGTGAATCTAACTCTCTGGCTGACTTTGGTCTGGCTGGAAAAATCAGAGGACTTTTCACATCAAAACATTCTGCTTTTGATAGTCTATGCCTTTTTCCTGGGATTTTGCGTGCATCAGACAGCTTTGCAGACCATTCCCGCTGTAATGTTCATAATTCTCTATCCTTTTATACACAAAGCTATTAAGGAAGGGCATTTCTGGCTTAAGCTGATAATTTATGCCGTGATTCTGATAATCGTTTATCTGGTCACTGATTCCATCGGCAAATCCATCAAATTCCCTGATTTTAACAAATGGATGTTTGTCGTGGTTGCCGTGATTCTATTCTATTTCAATTACCGCGATGTGATAGATAAGAGGGTGTGGCTGCTGGGTATCATCCTGGTGGGAATCGGGCTCAGTCCGCACATCTTCCTTTTGGTTCGTTCTGCTGCCAGACCCTTTATTAACGAGGGTCATCCACACAACATGCAGATGTTTATGGATTATATTCTGCGCCGGCAGTATGGTGAAGTCTCTTTCATGGTGCGCCGAGCTTCCATCGTCTATCAATACGGATATCATTTCCTGCGTTATTTCGGCTGGCAATGGTTCCATCCCGAGACTTTGGCTGCCTGGACCAAATTGCCCCAGATGTTCTTTATGGCTGCCGGCAACATTCTGGCTGTGCTGTTTGGAGTGCTGGGTTTCTTTGACCTTGCCAAACGCAACAAGCATGCCTTTGCTTATTTCCTTAGCGTTTTTCTGATGACCACAGTGGTCTTTCCCTTTGTGCTCAATCTTTCCAATGCGGAAGTGCGCGACCGTGATTACTTTTTCGTGAGCGCTTTCAATATGTGGACAATCTGGATGGGCATCGGCATCATCAGTCTGATCAGACCTCTAATTGGTAAGAAAGCTCCGCTCTATATCCTGACCGGATTTTTGATTCTGCTGCCTCTGATAAACTTTGCCAGCCAGTATAAAATCCACGACCGGAGCAAGGAATATCTGGCTGTGGATTATGGTATGAATTTCCTCAATTCCCTGGAGAAGAACGCCATCATCTTCACTAATGGTGACAATGACACATTTCCGCTCTGGTATTGCCAGGCAGTGGCAGACCCTGCGGTGCGGGAAAATATTTATCCAGCCAGGGATGTGGCACCCACACAGGAAAGCCTCAAAGCCATTCAGACTGCCATGGAGTTCAAATCCAAAGCCTTGAAGGGTATCCGCAAGGATGTCACTATCGCCAACCTCAGCCTGCTCAATACACCCTGGTATCTCAGACAGCTCCGGGACAGGGAAGGAGTCATTATTGACTGGCCCGATTCCCTGTTGGACAACCTTAGTTATACACCTCCCCAGGAATATGGCGATCCCTACCCAATGATTCAATATTTGTTTAAAAATACAGCTCCGGCGGGAGATGGCTTCAGCCTTGGCATCAATTCACCCATCGTGGGCAGAAACTTCACTGTCAATCTGCCCAGCTATCCCATGTGGCGCAGGGAAGGAGTCTTCAGAGTTTCCGACCTGGCGGTTCTGAAGATTATCCAGGATAACTTTGGCAAACGTCCCATCTATTTTGCCGTAACCTGTGAAACCAATGTCGGCTTTGACAGCTTCCTGCGTAACGAAGGAATGGTCAGCCGGATTATTCCGGTGCAGGGTGCAGACCAGATTGACATCTACAGGTTGC
>DAHVPA010000285.1 GCA_027318525.1 Candidatus Cloacimonadota bacterium
AGTCCATGTGCCTTCAGAAAATCAATCATCTCATCATAAAGCTTGTGTTTTCTATGATGTTCCTCCTTATTTTCAATGTATTTATTCACTTTATCCAGCATGGACTGCGACACCGAGAAAGCTCCATATCCCTCATTCCAGGAGAACTTGCCAGGTAACCACTTATCATCATTGATGTGTTTGCTGCTGTTGGCTTTGACTTTCTGCACCAGCTCCGAGACAGCCAGGGAGGGATGCAATCCCACCAGCAGGTGCACGTGGTCGGGCATGACTTTACCCGAAATCAGGTGTGACTGGAGGTTCTTGATTATGCCTGAGAGATAATGCAGGAGCTTTTCTCTCTTCTCAGCACTGTGGATGGAAAGTCTGCCTTTGGGAGCAAAAACGATGTGTATGTAAATTCTGGTATGGCTACTTGGCATTTTCGTCTCCTTCTCATTATAGAATGTTGTGTCGTCCTGCCGGACTATGTCTTTGCTGCAGACTGCTCCCGGCACTGACGTGCCGGGTTACACTGTGCCGTCCTAACGGACTTATATCAATAATGATGATCTTCCTTCCACTTCGAATAGAGGTTGAAATATTCCTCATGCTGGCTATCGGTAAAGTTCTCTGTTATGTAGCCAAAGAAACTTGAGGCGCTGCTGCTGCCCAAATCCATGCCCAACCGGTACCAAAAATATGCTTCCCTTTCATCTTTTACGACTCCGCGCCCGTTGTAATACATATCGCCAAGGTAATAAGCGCCATCACCATTGCCTTTATTAACGGCATCGAGAAACAGGTTTTTGGCTGTGGCGGTATCTGCTTTTACCCCAAGTCCGTTCAGGTAAAATCTGCCAACCACAATCTGAGCAGGCAGATAACCCATGTCCATAGCGGTTTTATGATGCACCAGGGCTGTGGCATTATCAATTTCCACCCCAATCTCATTTTCATAGCAATAACCCAGATAATATTCCGCTTCGGGATTGCCCAGCACAGCAGCTTTCCTTACCAGTTTAAGCCCTTCTGTTATTTCTGTTTCTACTCCATATCCGATAATATAACAAACGCCCAGCATATAGATTGCCGGTGGATATTCTTGTGCGGCAGCATTTTGAAACCAGTGAATGTATAAATCTTCTTCCGTTTCAAAGTTTTGCATGGCATCATAGTAAATCATCCCGATTTCATACATCGCCTTTGCATTTCCCGACTCAGCCGCCTGTTGCAACGAATCGCTAATCACTACTTCTGCAAAGCATATCTCTGCTGACACGCATAATAATATCATCAATACTATGGCTTTCATCATCTCCTCCTGCTATCTTAGCTCAGTGCATCTCGCGATGGGGATATCTTGTTTCTATATCGGCAATATTTGTCAACCTGCAGACATCCGAATCTTTTGATACCACAGAAACACAGCCGTATTTGCTATGCAGGTCATAAACTTACATGTTTTGACTCATTCATTCCTCCCTTTAGCCAAAGTATATCAAAAGTAGTTCTAATCTATATCAAATGTATTTCAAATGTATTCCAGAATACTTTTAATATACTTTTGTTATGCTTTTGATATAGATTTGAAGCACATTGGCTATTGAGATGGAAACATGCGAAGAAAAGGTAATAGATTGTTTAACAGAAAGGATTGAGCCATATCTTTAACCCGGAGTGCTGAGCAGAAAACGAAAACGGCAAATAAAAGAGCTGATTATACCGGGTCTGAGAAATCGGTGGGGTGGGATTTTAGCTTGACAGAGATAAGCCGAAATCTACCATGCTATTCATAGGGGAGAGGAAGATTGATGCAGATTTGTAAAGATTTTGTTTTTTTATGTTTATGCCATGCCATAGATAGAATCCAAAAACTAAAACCGCTTTTTATCAGTAACACCTTGTTTATATGACAAAAGTTCTTTACGTGGATATTCCCTTTGAGGCAGAATCCAATCAGGGAGCTGAACGCAGCCGCTTTATCTGGGACATCCTGAGCCGGGCTTTTATTACAGACCTGCTGCTTTTGAAGACGCCGGAATACCTGACGCGCAAAGTTCCCGATTTCCAGGGTTATGAGCAGTTGCACAGCCTGGCAACAGCTCCTCCCAATCCGCTTAAAACCAAATCAATATATCAGTTTAGCCGCGATAACCTCGACAAGTTTTGCCGGATTCTGCAAACCGGAAAGTATAATCTGGTCTTTTTTAGGGGAGAAGCATGTCTGGAGCTGGCAGATGAGGCAGCCGGGACTCTGCCTGATTGCCATATCGTCTTGGATATCGAAAAGCCGATA
>DAHVPA010000286.1 GCA_027318525.1 Candidatus Cloacimonadota bacterium
AGTCATTTTATTACCTCGCAACTAATAATCAGATAAGCTGTTACTAATATAGTTAAGTTCGCGTTTTGTCAAGGATTACGTGTTTATGACAGCAAAATGTGAAAGGATTACACCAGCCTGAGCATGCCGAAGAAATGGCAGATGCTTCCTGCCAGCACGAACAAATGCCAGATGGGATGGTGCCAGGGCAGCTTTTTCCAGATGTAAAAGATGACTCCAAAGAGGTAGCAGCCACCGCCGATCAGCATCCACATAATGAGTCCCGGAGGCGCTTTTAACATCAGGGGTTTGACGGCGATAACAATCAGCATGCCCATCATGATGTACATCGCTGTGGACATCCATTTCAGTTTGTGCATGGCGAAAATCTGCAGGTTAATGCCAAGCAGGGCAAAACCCCAGATCAGTCCGAACAGAGTCCAGCCCCAGCCTCCGCGCATGACTCCCAAAGTGATGGGAGTGTATGTTCCTGCAATCAAAAGACAGATGGAAGAGTGGTCCAGTATGCGGAAAAAGCGCTTCACCATGGGTTGATGGAAAGCGTGATAAAGAGTGGAAGAAAGGAACATGACTATCAGCATAGCGCCATAGATGCTGAAGCCGACCACTTTATAGGCGTCGCCCAGCTTTGCCGCAAAGACCACCAGAATGACCAGTGCGGCAATGCTGAGTCCGACGCCTGTTCCATGTGTGATGCTGTTGGCTATTTCCTCGCCCAGACTCTGTTTAGCGCTGAGTGGGACGTTTTCCAGCCAGGACTTCTTTTTATTTATCTTTGTCATGGACGCACAATAGCAGCGCACCCTGTTGAGGTCAACCCCTATTCGGAACTTTCTTTGCAGCAGGTCATTTTCTTGGCAAGTCCGGCAATGTATTCCCCCTGATAGAGAGCGCCATCCAGTTCATTGTCAGTAGGGCTCTGCCCTTCGTTTCTGACGATGTATGATGCACCGTAAGGCGAGCCACCGGTCACTTCATCAGTTCTGGAGATGCCGGGAAAGGTGTAGGGCAATCCCGCCAGAACCATCCCGTGATGCAGCAAGGCAGTGTGAACACTGCGAATCGTGGTTTCCTGACCTCCGTGGGGAGTGCCTGATCCGGTCATTACGCCTGCCAGTTTACCGACCAGTGAGCCTTTGGACCACAGTCCACCTGTCTTATCCAGGAAGGTCTGCACCTGGGCGGAAGGCAAGCCATAGCGGGTGGGGACACCAAAGATGATTGCATCATATTCCTTAAGGTCTTTGACTTCTGCCAAAGGTATATGGGCAAAAGCTTTCTGCGCATCAGTTGCGCCCATTTTGGCGAGGACTTCTTCCGGCAGAGTTTCCGGAATTCTTTTGATATCGACTTGTGCTCCGTCTATCCGGCTTGCTCCTTCGGCGGCTGCCAGAGCCATTTTATGCATATGTCCGTAGGTCGAGTAAAACAGTATGAGTATTTTCATCTTATCCTCCTGACAGCCCGCAGGCTGCCTCTGTGTAGTTGATTCAATCATATACTAATCCCGAAACCCACAAGAACAAATACTATTTTTGTAGGAATTCTTTCCTGCTTGACAGTAAAAGGACTGTGCCATATTTATCATCTCCGGATATGAACATTATACAAAGACTTTTGCAACCCTTATTGCGGACTGAAGCACAGAGGCATCTGCTTTACGGCAGGCGGAAAAAAGCCCTGTCCTTGTTTGAGCTGCTCTGCCGCTGGAATGATGTGCCTGAAAACCGCTTCAACCTGGCTTTGGGCAAGATGAACCTGCGCCGATATGATGATGCCATTGCTCTGCTGGAGCCGATTCATGCCCAAATTCCCAATCAGCTTTTTGCAGGCGTGACATTTGGACAGTGTCTGCTCCTGGCAAAGCGGTTTTCAGCAGCGGAGGAGCTCTATCAAAAGCTGTTGGAGACCAATCCCGACAGCTCTTTGCTGCGTTCCCTGCTGGCAATTTCCCAAGACCCTGTGGGCAGAGACCGTTTTGCCTCCTCGCTTGATTTGCAGTTTCAAGCTTCCCTGCTGGAGGAGGAACGCAAGCCGGAAGAGGCTTTGACCCTTTTGCAGAAAGCAGTGGGACTGACTCCGGACGATGCCGCCCTGCATAACAACCTCGGTGCTTTGAAGTTAAAACTGAAGCATCCGACTGCCCAGGTTATGGAAGAATTTCAAAAAGCCATGCACCTGAGCCCTGATAACGACCGTTACAAACGCAATTTCCGCCGTGTATGGGCAAAGTCTCAAAAGTAAAGAAAGCCGTCCTCCGCCTGATTCTGCTCGTCC
>DAHVPA010000287.1 GCA_027318525.1 Candidatus Cloacimonadota bacterium
TCAGAAATGATGTCCTGCATCAATATCATCTTCTGCTCGAGTATGAGTATGAATCAAATCTCTAAATACTTGAAGACAAAGGTCCAGGTATCTGCAACCAACTCCAGCCTTTTGGTGAGATTGCTGCAACCGTGCGCCGACTGGATTTGGGTATATAGCAGCAAAGGCAGGTCGGAAGCGGCTTTTTCCTGTAAAGTAGCTGCAAACTTGAAGGAGTGCCCGGGGATGACCCGGTCGTCATGGTCTGCCGTAACCACCATGGTGGCAGGATACCTAGCTCCCTCTTTGACGTTATGCAGCGGAGAGTAAGACAGCAGATTGTGGAAGTGCTGTTCTTCGTCCGGATTGCCATAATCGGTTATCAAACCCCAGCCGCAGGTGAATTTATGGAATCTCAGCATATCCAGAACTCCCATGGAAGGAACCGCCACCCTGAATAAATCCGGTCTTTGCAGCAGACATGCCCCAATCAGCAACCCGCCATTGGAACCGCCTGCGATGGCGATTTTCTCCGGACAGGTATAGTTTTCCCTAATCAGGAATTCCGCTGCCGCGATAAAGTCGTCAAACACATTCTGTTTATTGAGCAGCATGCCTGCTTCATGCCAGGTTTCACCATATTCACTGCCACCGCGCAAGTTGGTGATTACATAGATTCCGCCCTTTTCCAGAAACACTGTCCTGTCGGTGCTGAAATAGGGCATCAGGGCATTATTGAATCCGCCGTATCCATAAAGGTAGAGCGGGTTTTGCCCGTTTTTAACCATTCCCTTGTTATAAATCAGGGTCATCGGAATCCGGGTCCCATCCTTGGATGGGTAAAACACCTGTTCCGAGGTAATTTGCGATACATCTGCCTTAATCGGGTCGGAATGGAAGAAAGTGAGCTTATTGGCTGTGATATCGTAGTGATAGCACTCGTCCGGATGGATGAAAGAGGAGAAATAAAAGAAACCTTCCGTGTCCTCTTTTTTGATTGCGATGAAATTCGCCGTGCCCTGATAGGGCAGTTTGATTTCATGCAGGAAGTTCCCGTCCGGGTCCATGACCTCAATCCTGGACTGCACGTCTTTGGTAAACATGGCAAAGATTTTGTGACCCACAATGCCCACACCATCCAACACATATTCACGTTCGGGGATTATCTCCTGCCAGTTCTGTTCGTCGGGATTGAGTAAATTGACCTTCAGCAGCCTGTAGTTTTTGGCACCTTTATTTGTCATCAGATAGACGAAATCCGCTTCAAAGGCTTCCTCAACATGACCGGAGAACTCAAATCCCGCCAGCAGAGTGCGGTATTCCGCATTCGGTTCATCCAATTTTTTATACTTGATTTCCGTGCCGTGAGTGCCTTCCGCGATATAGATAAAGATATATCTCTCATCGTCCGAAACGATAGCGTGGAGATAGCGCAAGGGGTGTTCCGGATCTTCATAAAAGAGCTTATCCTCTGCCTTGGAGTCACCCAGTTTGTGATAGTAGATTTTCTGGTTCTTATCCTGCTTCTGATAATCTTCCTCTGCATCATAGCGGCTGTAGAAAAAGCCGTCTTTATACCAGGCGGCACCGGTGTGCTTCATCTCAGGCAGATAGTCGGGGAGCCAGGTCTTGGTTGCCGTATCCATGATTCTCAGCTCTCCAGCATCAGAGCCTGCAGTGGTAATCATGTAAGTAATATATTTGAAATCCCGCTGTAGTCCAACCATATGGGCATTGGTGGTGCCATCCTCAGACAGTGTATTGGGGTCGAAAAACAACTCTTCTTCGCCATCCAGAGTCCGTTTGCGATAGGTCACCCATTGATTCTGCAGACCGTCATTTCTGGAAATGTAATACCATTCACCCAATTTATATGGACAGCCCTGTTTGGGATAGTCATTCAGTTCCTTGAGCCGCGCTAGAATCTGCCTGCGTTCCGGGATATTCATCCAATACTGCTTCGGTAACAAGCTGCTGCTGCCTGACCCATTCCATAGTCTCCGGTGATTTGTCGTCTTCCAGCCAGCGGTAAGGGTCTGCCACCTTTATCCCAAAGTGCTCTTCCACGACATCAGCTTTCCTGGTCTGCGGATATTTAATCATGTCCCACCTCGAAGTTGAATTTTATTCTCTTCCAGAAACTAAGTCCGTAACTGATTCTTCCTGTCAATGATAATATAACGTTACTTGTTGCTTGCTTACCTGTCCCGCTCTTTCCCCGCTGCCTCTCGGGAAAAGTCCGGGAGGCTGGCGGAGGCTGCGGGACGGGTAAG
>DAHVPA010000288.1 GCA_027318525.1 Candidatus Cloacimonadota bacterium
TGAGCTCACGTCCCAGCCATACCCCATCCGCATCCACTTTGACCCGGCTACAGCAGACTTTTTTGAACAGGAAGAACTCTATCCTCTGGAGAAGGTAAACTTCCGTCGTTACCAAAAGGAAGATATACCTTTCTTGTTTTCTCTTAATGGTGAAATCCTCAGCTTTACCGAAAACACCTGCTCAATGCGAAAAGATATTATTGCAGGTGGTTTCTATTTCCTCACCTGCTGGCATGAATATATCCTTGCCCGCAAGGGTATCCCCAAAGGCAGAGTCGATTTTCGGGAATCCCTTCAGTATCGATGGGACTTTAGTGAAATTCCTGTTGTGGATGTATATTGCCAGATTCTATACAGGGTCATTAGTATTGTTCTGCCGGAGTTTATACGAGATATTCATTGGCAAGAGAAAAAAGCTTTTGCCCTCAGCCTCTCTCATGACGTCGATTACTGGCATTACTGGACAAAAGACCAACTTATCAAAACCTATCGTTATAATCTCACAACCTTGACCAGGAGACCTTTTGCTGCGATATATAAAAGCTGCGGGCACTTTCTGCATAAAACCTTATCAAACCATCCCCAAGCCAAGATTGAACACATCCTCAAACGAGAAGATGCACTAAATGTCCAATCTACATGGTTTATCCTCGCCCGGGATGATTTTGATGACTCCCGCCAAAACTATTGTGCTGACCCAAAAGCCATGGCAGAGATTATCTCCAGTCTTGGGCAACGAGATGTAGGACTTCATGGCTCTCCCCAAGCTGCTTTCAGTCTTACAACCCTGTTGCAGGAACTGAACACACTAAAATCTTTGGGATTTAACCCAAGCGGTTTCAGGACTCATTATCTGCATTTCGATTATCAGCAAAGTTTCTCCATCCTGGAAGAAGCAGGATTAAGCTATGACAGCACTTTGGGCTATTGGGAACATGCAGGCTACCGAGCTGGGACATCTTTCCCTTTCTATCCCTTTAACCTCAAAGAGAACAGACCCTTTCGAGTCTTGGAAATACCACTGATTGTGATGGATACGACCCTGCATTCACACAAAGCCATGAACCTAAGCCCCTGGTCAGCTTATTTACGTGTAAGCCGCTTGATGTCACGTTCTGCTCAATATCAATCCCACCTGTCTCTGCTCTGGCACAATACCACCTTTGATTTGATAGATTTTCCGCTCTGGGGTGCACTTTATTGGCGCTTTATCCGTAAGGCGCAAAAAACTAAAGGATGGGTCACCTCCCTGAGTCAGATATATGATGAATGGGTAAATCTGAGTTATTAGGAGAAAGATGTTTTTTACCATAATCTGGGGCTTAAGCTTTGGCATTGGGATGATTTTGACCATACCTTTCCTACTGGGACTTTTCGCCGTCAGATGGATTGCCGGTGAAAATACAGCAGCAGCATATGCTCATGCTGTTACTGGCTTTTGGGGCAGAGCAGTAGTGTTAACAACCGGAGCGAAGGTCAGAATTCAGGGAAGAGATAATCTTACAAAAGAGCGGAATGTATGCTTTGTCGCCAATCACCAAAGTCTATTTGATGTTCCCTTACTCCTTGGTTGGCTGGATAGACCGTTTGGATTCATTGCCAAACGTGAACTAAAAAAGATTCCAATCCTAAGCGGATGGATTAGCGCATTGCATTCAGCTTTTATAGACAGAAGTCAAGCCCGCAGCGCATTAGAGTCTTTCCAGAAGAGTATTGCAGTTCTACGGCGTGGCAATGCTCTGGTTTTGTTTCCTGAAGGGACTCGAAAGCCGGAAGAAACAGCGGGTGGTTTTAAAGCTGGAAGCCTCAGGCTGCCTCTGCAAGCAGGATCTGTGATTCAACCCATAACTATCAAAGGCACCAGGCAAATCTATGAAAGGCAGAAACTCATTAAATCTGGCGTGAGCATTACCATGATTATACATCCACCTATCACACCTGATTCTTCCTTGTATCATGATAAAGTCAGCCTTGTCACCGAGCTCGAGCGCATCATCCTGAACAAGAGTGGTGATGCAGATGGCTTAGGCACAAAGGAGCCTGCATGAATCCTGAATCTATCCCAAGCAAGCAACTATCACCCAAAATTATCCTTAAATATCTGGGTCTGAGCCTGATTGGTTACGCGCTGATTACATTTTCCATACTTTCTGTTAACCAGCATTTAAGCATAGTTATGTCTTATCTGGTGCTGGCATATATTGTTTGGTTGTGCTTGGCTCATTATCCTACTGGGACATAT
>DAHVPA010000289.1:0-1321 GCA_027318525.1 Candidatus Cloacimonadota bacterium
CAATAATTGCTTTGGCGCCCTTGATGATTCTATGGTTGGGATATGGAATAACAGCCAAGATTTTCATAGTCGCTTTAGTCTGTTTTTTTCCAATCGCAGTGAATCTCTTTGATGGATTTAATCAAGTAAATATCGAACATCTAAGACTTTTTAAATCGTTGCGAGCTAATACCTGGCAAACCTTTAGGCTGTTAAAATTTCCCTCAGCTCTCCCCGCTTTTTTTACAGGTTTGAAGCTTGCCGTCTCATATAGTGTTATGGCTGCCATAATTGGCGAGTGGCTGGGAGGAGAAAAAGGATTGGGCATTTATATGACAAGAGCTACTAAATCATATCAGACAGCCCATGTGTTTGCGATAATTATTTTGATTTCCCTGTTTTCTCTCTTACTGTATGGAGTTGTGGTATTTCTCGAAAGAACCCTGCTAAGTTACCGCTTTATCCGCTCTGAAGAATACATTGATGCAGCTCCCCAGCAAAAACGATAAATGCGCCGATAAAATCTACAAGCACCGAAGACTTCTTTACAGATATATAAGTCAATAAAAAAACCACCTCTGTAAAATACTGAGGTGGTCATTGGATAAGTTAACATCACTATAGGTAAAGGGAAACTCTGTCCTGCACCAGTTTCTGGATCTCCAGCATTCTGGCTTCTGTTTCAGCCTCAAATCTCAACACTAAAACAGGAGTTGTATTCGAAGCTCTGACCAATCCCCAGCCATCTTGGAATGTGATTCTTGCACCATCGATGTCATTAACATCCATTTTATCTGCAATAAATGACTTACACACTTTTTCCACCACGTCGAACTTTTTGTCATCGGGGCAGTTGATATGTAATTCGGGGGTATTATACATTTTGGGTTGGTCTGCAAGATATTGACTTACCGGAATCTTTGTCTTTGCTACTATCTCGACAAACCTGGCACTCACATATATAGCATCGTCAAAACCAAGATATCTGTCACCCAAAAAGATATGACCACTCATTTCACCGGCAAACTTCACACCTATCTGTTTCATGTAGTTTTTGATATTGGCATGCCCGGTTTTATACATAATTGCTTTGCCACCCAATTTCGCTATGTCATCATACAAATTTTTTGAGCACTTTACGTCTGCTATGATTGTTGCTCCATGATTAGCTTTCAGATAGTCTCTTGCCAGAATATTCAGGATTTGGTCTCCATAAAACATTTTCCCGTTTTCATCAACAACTCCTATCCTGTCTGCATCTCCATCCAAGCCAATTCCTAATTGTGCTCCCTTTTCCCTAACCATGTTTGCCAACTGCACGTTATTTTTTTCAATTGTGGGG
>DAHVPA010000289.1:1330-2241 GCA_027318525.1 Candidatus Cloacimonadota bacterium
TCCAAGCCAATTCCTAATTGTGCTCCCTTTTCCCTAACCATGTTTGCCAACTGCACGTTATTTTTTTCAATTGTGGGATCAGGATGATGGTTGGGAAAATTACCATCAGGATTGCAAAACATCTCTGTAACATCGCAACCCAGCTTTCTCAGAATAGTGGGAAGATAGAGCCCACCCATTCCATTTCCTGCATCCACAACCACTTTTACGGGGGTTTTTAGCTCAATATTTGATACAATGTAGTCTATATAAGATGCAGACATTGTGTCGTTGGTTATGATTTGACCTGAGCCTTGGGTAAACTCTCCAGACTGTATGATCTGCAGAACTTTTTGAAGTTCGTCAGCATATACGCTGGAAAGTCCCAGATTAAGTTTGATTCCATTGTATTGGGAAGGATTGTGGCTTGCCGTTATCATCGCTCCGCCATCCGTATTAAGTTTCCAGATGGAGTAATAAAGAACTGGAGTTGCTACAATCCCCACATCGACCACTTCACAACCTGATTCAGTCAAACCCCTGATAAAATTGTCTTTAAATTCGGGAGTGCTTAAGCGTGCATCTCCTCCTATCGCAACAGTCTTTTTATCAAGACGCCTCAGATATGTCCCAAATCCCTTTCCTATCAAATATAAAGTATCATTGGTTAAATCGCTTCCGACCACTCCACGGATGTCATACTGACGAAATATTTCTCCATTAATCATGATTCTCTCCTGTTTAATCTGAAAGTTTACCAGAGTATTTCTGCAGAAAAGGCAGCAGGTTTCTGATAGCTATGCCGCGATGAGAACAGGCGTTTTTTTCCTCATCATTCATCTCGGCATATGTCTTTCCAGTATTTTCCACTTCAAAGACAGCATCATAACCAAATCCATTACTTCCCCTTTCCTCTGTGGTAATCTTACCTT